>CAZFWM010000023.1:0-39567 GCA_964522545.1 uncultured Thermodesulfobacteriota bacterium | reverse complement strand
GCTGCCCGACCTCGAGATCCTCCCCCGCGAACACGATCTCAAGATAGCCTCCATCGCCGACATCATCGAGTACCGCCTCCGCAACGAGTCGCTCGTGAACCGGGTGATCGAGACGGTGCTGCCGACCCCATACGCCGGGGAGTTTAAGGCGATCTTCTACGAGAACGCCATGGATTCCCACGGGCACCTCGCCCTGGTCAAAGGGGAGTTCGGTCCCGACGATGAGGTCCTGGTCCGGGTCCATTCACAGTGCCTCACAGGGGATGTGTTCCACTCGCAGCGCTGCGACTGCGGTGAGCAGCTGCACCGGGCCATGGAGATGGTCGCCGAGGCCGGAAAGGGGGCCATCATCTACATGCGCCAGGAGGGGAGGGGAATCGGATTGAGAAACAAGCTCAAGGCGTACTCGCTCCAGGACCAGGGAGCTGACACGGTCGAGGCCAACGAGATGCTCGGATTCAAAGACGACCTGCGCGACTATGGCATCGGGGCCCAGATCCTGGTCGACCTGGGGCTGCACAAGATCCGCATCCTCACGAACAATCCGAAAAAGATCAAAGGGCTGGAAGGCTACGGCCTCCAGGTGACAGAACGGGTGCCGATTGAAATCGAGCCGCAGGAGCAGAACATGAAGTATCTCCAGACCAAGCGGGAAAAGATGGGGCACATCCTCAACCGGGTAGAGTAGAACCATGGTAAAGAAAATTCAGGTCATGGAGAGCATCCTGGAGTTCAACGACGCCAGGGCGGCCGAGAACAGAGCTCTGCTAGAGTCTCACGGGGTCTTCGCCGTAAACCTGATGAGCTCCCCCGGTTCCGGGAAGACGACGCTCCTGGAGCGAACCCTAGAGCGGCTTCCCAGAGGCCGGCGCGCAGGCGTGATCGAGGGGGACATCCAGACCGCACGGGATGCCGAGCGGATCGAGCGCTTCCATGTGCCGATCGTACAGATCAATACGGGGAGCGCCTGCCACCTGGACGGCGAGATGATCGCCAAGGCGCTGGCCGAGTTGCCCCTGGACGAGATCGATCTGCTCTTCATCGAAAATGTGGGAAACCTCGTCTGCCCGGCCGAATTCAGGGTGGGTGAACATCACAAAGTGATCATCCTGTCCGTGACCGAAGGGGATGACAAACCGCTGAAGTATCCCTTGATGTTCCGTGAATCAACCGCCCTGATCATAAACAAGCTCGACCTTCTCCCCCACACCGATTTCAGCATGGATGCAGCCCGTGCCAACGCCAGACAGATCCACCAAGAGCTGGAGATCCTCGAGACCTCCTGTGTCTCCGGCCAGGGACTCGATCGGTGGATCGAATGGCTCGAAGGGCACAGGGCCCTCGCTTTCCCCACTGCATAGTCCGATAACGTCATGCACGAAATGTCGATCGCCCAGAGCATTCTCGATATAGCCCTGGAGGTCGCAGGCAAAGAGGGCGCCCGCAAGGTGGTCAGCATAAAGATCCAGGCCGGGGCGATGCGGGGAATCGTACCGGAACAGCTTCGGTTCTGCATGGAATTCCTCACGCGTGAAACCCTGGCGGAAGGAGCGCGTCTCGAGGTAGAGACCCTCCCTATACGTGGGCTCTGCAGGCAATGCCGTACTGAATTCGAGGTCGAGAACTTTTCATTCATCTGTCCAAAGTGCGAAGGCTCGACGATTGAGACGCTTTCAGGAATGGAGCTCGCCGTCAAAGAGATCGAGGTGGTCTGATGTGGGTCTCATGAGCCCTTCCCTTGACTTTGGACTATTCCGCATACTAGGGTGAAATCAAAAGGAATTGGTCTCCACAAGGCGGTTCAAAGCCGCCTTCATTTCGAAAGAGTAAAACTTGCCGACACCTGATTTCCCTGCCGCAGAGCCCGAAGGAAGCAGGTTCTTTTTTTTAAAGACCTTCGGGTGCCAGATGAACGAGCATGACTCGAGCCGGATAGAATCGCTCCTTCGAAGCCACGATCTCGTCAGGACCGATGACCCCGCAAAGGCAGGCCTAATCGTTCTGAACACCTGCAGCATCAGGAACAAGGCAGAGCACAAAGTGTACAGTACGCTCGGGCGACTCCGGGGACTCAAGAAGCGCAACGCCGGACTGGTGATTGCCGTGGGCGGCTGCGTGGCCCAGCAGGAAGGCCGGAATCTAATCGATCGCTTTCCGATGGTCGACCTCGTATTCGGCCCGCATGCTCTTTCTCGCCTGGCAAAGCTCATCGAGACGGTCGCCGACGGCGGCGGCTCTGTAGTGGACACGGCCCTTTCGGAAAACCCGCGATCCCTTCCCCATCCTGCAGGCCCCAATGGGCAGCCGGCCCAGGCAACGGCCTACCTGGCCGTGATGCAAGGGTGCAATAACTTCTGCGCCTATTGCGTGGTCCCCTATGTTAGAGGCCGGGAGCACAGCCGGCCCGTCGATGAGATCCTTGCTGAGGCCAGGGATCTTGCTGGATCGGGAGTCAAGGAAATAACGCTTCTCGGTCAGAATGTGAACGCCTACGGGAAAACACTTCCCACAGCACCGAGCTTTGCCTCCCTGGTGCGGCAAATCCATGCGGTCGATGGACTCGAACGGATACGGTTCGTCACATCGCATCCTCGCGACTTCTCGGATGAGCTCATCGACACGTTCGGCCAGCTTCCCAAGCTCTGCGAGCACCTCCATCTCCCGGTCCAGGCCGGGAGCGACGCGGTCCTGATGCGGATGAACCGGGGATATACTCGAATGGAGTACCTGGAGAAGGTCGGCCGCCTGCGTTCCGTTCTACCGGCCATCAGTATCACTTCGGACATCATCGTCGGTTTTCCGGGTGAGACCGAGAACGATTTTGAAGAGACCCTCTCCCTCGTGAGTGAGGTATCATTCGACAGCACCTTTTCATTCATGTTTTCGCCGCGCCCCGGCACTCCTGCCGCCCGGTTTGATGGCCAGGTCCCTGAGCCGATCAGACGGGAGCGCCTTGCCCGGCTACAGTCTTTGCAACGTCGCATCACCTTAGATAAAAACCGGGCACTCGTGGGCAAAAGGAAAGAGGTTCTCGTGACCGGGGCAAGCAAAAGGGACGGGGGGGAGCTTTCAGGGAGAACCGGCTGTAATAGGGGGGTCAACTTCAAGGGGCGGCATGATCTGGTCGGACGGACCGCCCATCTGCTCATTGATGGAGCCAATAAAAACTCGCTGCGCGGAACATTAATCAACGCATAGGAGCCCCCCATGTTTCTAGAAATGCAAGTGACGGGCATTACACTCGATCCCTTCACCAATATGCCGATCGTCATCCTCAAAGATCTCAAGGGGAAGAATGCCATCCCGATCTGGATCGGAATCCTCGAGGCGAGCGCAATAGCCACGGAGATCGAAAAGATCGATCTCTCCCGGCCCATGACCCACGACCTGTTGAAAAATATTTTGGCCACCCTGGACGTGAAAGTCCAAAAGATCGAGGTGACCGATCTGCGAGACAATACGTTTTACGCCATCATCCACCTGAACGCGGACGGAAGGGAATTGACCATCGACTCCCGCCCGAGCGATGCGATCGCAATAGCCCTGCGGACCAAGGCCGCAATATTCGTCAGCCAGAAAGTCATCGACAAATCGCGCAAGGTCACCGTGGAAAAGACGGACGATAAAGAGCAGAAGGAAAAGTGGGCCGAGATCCTGGAGAATCTCTCACCCGAGGATTTCGGAAAGTACAAGATGTAGAGCCTGATGGCCCGATGGCTCGCAGGGAAACGGAAAGGACTGAAAAAAATAAGGACACTCCTTCGGCATGGCGTCTCCTGGCCGGATGGACTCCGCCCGCCGCCTACGGGGTGCTCATTTTCTATTTTTCATCAGGCCCCCCCCCGATCGACCTGCCTGAAATCGTATTGTTCGACAAGCTGTCACACTTTGCCGAATATGCCGTCATGTGCGGTCTGATTATCAGGGCGCTGCAAATCACCCGGCCCGGGAGCTCGTTTCGTGCGAATGCGGTCACCGCCGCCGTCATTGCTGCCGCCTACGGAGCGAGCGACGAGATCCATCAGATCTACGTGCCGGACCGATATGCAGAATTCCTCGACGCTCTCAGCGATGCGGCCGGAGCATCAACCGCGGCGTGTGGGTATATCGTATGGAAATCGAGGAGACCTTCATTAGAATAGATCATTACCGGGTTTACTCTATGAGATGTTTTTGATATTTTACGCTCTGCTTTCTGCATAGTGGTCCGATTCATAAATACGGTGACGCACCGAAGCCGTCGAGGCACCCGGCCCGCAAGGCGCGAGGAGGGCGAATACCGTTGTCGTATTTAACCGACGAGCAACGTAGCGAGGCGGGATGCATCGGCGGCTGAATGCCACCGTATTTATGAATCGGGCTACTTAGAACCATTGAGCGGGAAGTACAGAGAGATAAATTCCAAACACAGAAAATGAGGGATTACATGGCTAAGAAAGCAAAAATCACCAGAAAGGAGATCAAGCAGCCTGATCAGTTCATCACGACCTCGGCCAGGATCATCGAGTACGTGACCGAATATAGAAACCAGCTCATAGTCGGTGTCGCCTTCGTGGCCGCCCTTGTCTGCATCATTGCAGGTTGGAGGTACTACGAGAGGCACAGCGAAAACAAAGCCGTCGCCTTTCTAGGAGAAGGGCTCGTGCTTTTCCATGAGGCGGAAGCGGAGGATAAAGGCGGGGAGTTGAGCGCTGAACTGGAGGCGAAATATCGATCCGCTGCAGATAATTTGCATAAAGCCGCTTTTGACTATTCGCGTTCCAACGCTTCGAGCCAGGCAAACCTGTTTCTCGGCCAGATCCACTTTCGAATCGGTGAGTACGATGAGGCTATCGAGCGCTTTCAGGCCGTAGTCGATCGAAAGGGGAGCGAAGGAGATCAGAGCGCGATCGCTCTGGATGGCATAGGATACTGTCATGAGCTCAAGGGCGAGTATGCCTTGGCGGCCGACGCGTTCAGGCGGATCGTGCACATGGAGCGCTCACACCTGAAAGAGGCGGCCTATCTTAATGCAGCGCGTAATTTCCGGCTCATGGGGGATGAGAAGCGGGCCATCGATCTTTATGAGTCTATGCTCGAACATTTTGACGGCTCCCCGAATTCAGCTGTCGTCAAGACCCATCTCCAGATACTGAAAGAACGTGTGGGGCCCGGGCAGGAAGACCTGGAGGCGGAGGTCAAGGAGGGCTCTTGAGAAGGAGCGTCACGTTATTCGCCGTCTGGATGCTGGCCATCGGCTGCGCATCCAAGGGAACTTCCAAGTTTGTTCCCTCCTTGGAACCGGAAGAGCGGATCCTGGTGAGCAAGCTCAATGCCTACTATTACAACGGATTCCAGAAGGAAGAAGGGTATTTGTGGCTCACAACGAAGAAACTCATCTTTGTGAATCTGTCCAGAGAAAATCAGATCGCGGTATATCCCCTGTCCATGACGTCGAGCTTTCGCCATGAGGACAGCCGCATGGTGGGCAGGATTTTCAGCTTCATCTACCAGGAACGTATCATTGCATTTTCGACATACTCTAATGAGTCCCTCTATAAGGCCCTCGATCAGGTCGTAGAATTCGAAGAGTAGAGCGTCTCGATCATGAAGCACGAATAGTGCACCCCGCCCACATCCTGTTGACAATATTGACAATACTGCGTTTTTATTATTATCATAAGTGTATGAGAAAGCGGAATTTCATCGTTGTTCTCGTATTCCTCTCCGCAGCCGCCACCATCCTTGCGGCCGACAGTACGGAAGGTGCCTTTCAGCCGATAGAGATCCGCGGGGGCTGGGATGATCAGTTCTTGGCACCTGTATCCATGGCCCTGTTCAACGGAGAGATCTACCTGGGAACACGCAATGATCTCAATCCGGACTTCCCACCGACAGCGGCCGGCTGCCAGGTCATCCACCTCTTTCCCGACGATGGGGCCTGGAACTGGCGACAGGTCAATGACAATGGATTCGGCATTCCTACCTGCTGGAACAGCTTCTCCGCGGCCCAGATGACTGTATTCAAGGATCAGCTCTACGTGGGCGTCTGGAACAACGACAACGGCGCCCAGCTTTGGCGGACAAAGGCGGGAGTTCAGGCCCCTGTGTCCAACGACGATTGGGAGCGGGTCGATCAGCTCAGTTTCTTTGGTTTTTGCGTCACCTCCCTGCAGGAGCTCGATGGCTTTCTCTATGCCGGCATCTTCACCCAGAAAGAGCCGTTTCTCATTCCCGGCTGTCGGATCTGGCGCTCCCTCGATGGAGAGAGCTGGGCCGAGGTGATCCCCCCCGGCTTTGGCGACTGGGGAAACTCTGATGCCACGACCATGGCCGCTCATGAGGGTCATCTCTATGTGGGAACGGAGAACGGCTACTACTGGGAATTTTTCGGCATCGGACGCGGAACCCAGATCTGGCGGACCGACGGAGACATCGAACACCCTTTTGCCGACGATTGGGAGCTCGTCAGCCGGGACGGGTTCGGCGTGGGCGCACCTCGCCCGGAGAATCAAAACACAACGGCCATGATCTCCTTCGACGGCGAATTGTATGTCGGCTTGGTCAATCCGGCCGAAGGGACCGAAGTGTGGAGCTATGACGGATCGGTCTGGACCCAGCGGGCCGGGGCGGGATTCGATAATCCCGGGAATGAATCTGTTTCGTACCACTCCTTTTGCCTGTTCGCGGATTCACTGATCCTCGGAACGCACAACCCATGGACGGGAGCCGAGGTCTGGCGCTACACCGGGACGACCTGGTATCAGATCAACCTGGACAGCTTCGGAGTCCCCACCGGCGCGGTAGAGCCGCTCTTCGTAATCGGCGACACACTCTACGCGGTCTCGTCGCCGACCCCCGGCCTCGCCCCGACCATGATATGGGCCACCGGGTTGCCAGGGCCGGACGACCCGGACATGGACGGCATTTCGGAGATGGAGGACAACTGCCCGATTCACGCCAACCCGGATCAGAATGACCGGGATGGCGATGGGGCCGGCGATGTTTGCGATGACGACGACGGTGATGGGTAC
This sequence comes from uncultured Thermodesulfobacteriota bacterium, assembly GCA_964522545.1. Lineage (GTDB taxonomy): Bacteria > Desulfobacterota > DSWW01 > CAZFWM01 > CAZFWM01 > CAZFWM01. The sequence continues at coordinate 32,554 of CAZFWM010000023.1, read as the reverse complement.
TCCACGTATGCGGACTGCGACGATGCTGACCCCGATACCCACCCGATGGCTCACGACGCCTGCGGAGACGGGATCGACAGCGACTGCAATGGACACGACAGCGGGCTCGAGTACCCGGGAGATGGGATAGACGGCAACTGCAACGGCTTTGATGACTGCAGGATCTCGCCGGCCCGGATGAGAGGAACGATCGCGCCGGGGGGACTCCTTGCTGTGATTATTCTGTTAGTCTTTTTTCGAGGGTTAGCCAATAAAGTCACGAGAAGAGGGTAGGGCCCCTGCCCTCTGCGTATCGTTCCATTCAAACCAATTGATAATTGGAAATTTTAAATTGGAAATTGTAAAGTTTTATAAAATCGATCTCCTCAATCTGCAATCTGAAATTTCCAATCTCCAATTTCCAATATTGTTTCTGATCAGATGAATATGCCAGCAAACCGTTTCTCGACACCTTCCTTAGACCGGATCTCGGTGGTTCTGCACCGCCCCCTCTATTCAGGCAATATTGGCTCGGTTGCGCGGGCCATGAAGAATATGGGGCTCTCCAGCCTCGCTCTTGTGGCGCCGGAGACGAAGGTCGACCGTGATGCCTACTTGATGGCCTGCGGGGCCAAAGATATTTTAGAACATTGCTTGGTATATAATTCACTTGCCGAAGCCATCGGTCAGGCCGGCCTTGTCATTGGCACCACGGCTCGTCGGGGCAAGCAGAGGCACCCCATATTCTCTCCAAGAGAGGTTGCGCCCCGAATCGCTTCCACTGCCGTCGAGAACCATGTGGCCTTGCTATTCGGCCCGGAGGACAGCGGTCTCGACAACGCATCCCTGGATCTTTGCCACCTTCTGGTCACCATTCCAACGTCCCGAACTTTCAGCTCACTGAACATTTCTCAGGCCGTGCTCCTTCTTTCCCATGAGATATTCCTCGCCGCCGCTGAGCTCAACGAGGCTCCCATGTATCGCCTAGCGGGCTCCAAAGAAGTTGAACAGATGTACGAGGACCTCGGTCAGACACTGACCGAAATCGGTTTCATCCACGACAGCAATCCCAGGCACGTAATGACCGCCATCAGGCGTCTCCTCGGAAGAGCCGGCCTTGTGAGCCGCGAGGTGAAGATCATCCGAGGGATCTGCCGGCAGGCAAGATGGTATAGTGATCAGGTCCGGAATCTAAGGTCCCACGAAGATTCGTGAGATAATGCAAGCTAATCAAAACCCGTTACAATTCGTGCTCATAAAACCGGCAGGCCCGGACTGCAATATGGCCTGCACATACTGTTTTTATCTCGAGAAGAAGGCGCTTTTTCCTGATTCGGGTGTGCACAGGATGAACGAAGATGTCTTAGCGGCGACAATAGTCCAAGTGATGACACAGGGATTGTCGAGCGTGTCCTTCGGCTGGCAGGGTGGGGAGCCCACACTAATGGGCGTGCCCTTCTTCCAGAAAGCCGTGGAATTACAGAAGCGCCACGGCCGCGAACAAACGGTGGGGAACGGACTTCAAACCAACGGCCTTCTCATCGATGAAGTTTGGTGTGCATTTTTGAAAGACCAGAATTTCCTCGTCGGGCTCTCTTTGGACGGCACGGAGCACATCCACGATCGGTATCGACTTTTACGAAGTGGACAGAGTTCCTGGGAAAAAGTGGTCGGCAGTGCGAAACGCATGCTCGACGCGGATGTGGCTGTGAATGCCCTCATCGTGCTCAACGAGTACTCGGCCCAATTTCCTGAAGAGATTTACCAATTCCACAAGGATCTGGGACTGACGCATATGCAGTTCATCCCATGTATTGAACCCGTCCCACACCAAGCGAATAAACCAACATCGTTTTCGGTTTCCGGGGAACAGTACGGTACTTGTCTATGCACTTTGTTCGATCTTTGGATGGCCGATTTCAAGGATGGAACACCGACAACATCCATACGCTATTTTGAGTCCGTGTTTTTTCATTATGTCGACATGCGGCCGCCGGAGTGTACATTCATGCCCGAATGCGGGAATTATCTGGTCGTTGAACACAACGGGGATGTATTCTCATGCGATTTCTTCGTCGAGGAACGCTGGAGACTCGGCAACGTCATGGAGGAGCAACTCAGCGGGATTTTAAACTCGAACCGGCAACAAGAGTTTGGAGAATGGAAGGCCGACCTAGTTGCCGATTGTCATGCATGCGATTGGCTTCGATACTGTCGTGGCGGTTGCACAAAGGATCGTCTGTGCCATCCCCGAGAGAAGAAGTTAAATCATCTCTGTCAAGCCTATAAAATGTTTTTCCATCACGCCGATGAGAGGCTAAAAGCTTTGGCTACGGAATGGAAGCAGAAACAGGTAAAAGCAGCAACGCAGTCTCGCACACTGGGAGCCATCCAGCGTGGAGAGATAAAGACCGGCCGTAATGATCCATGCCCATGTGGTAGCGGTAAAAAGTTTAAACGGTGTTGCGGAAGGCAGGTCTGAAGCACTTATCGCCCTCCGGGCTGACTTTGGCTCATTTGATTTTTTCAACGCAGAGTCGCAGAGGCGCAGAGGTCTGTTTATAAGTCGATTCAACTTATTAAGCTTACCAATTGCTGAGTTTATAGAACGTCGCACATGTCATTTCGACCGCAGGGAGAAATCTTTTCTTTTCAGATTGTACTCCCGGAAAGATTTCTCGCGGAGTTTATCCTGAACGAAGCGAAGGACCTAAATGACATAAAAATCATTCGAGATGAATTTCTTTCTCTGCGCCTCTGCGTTAAATCTCTTCTACGGAAATAATTGGATTTCCTAGGCGATTTATTTAGCTATGCGTTGGGATCGGCTGGTGTTGACGCGTACCATTGCTCGAGGCGCGATTGAAGCGTTGAGACCATCTGTGGCGTGCTTTCAGCCTTATTGTCGAGCTCCTGTATGTCTTTGGTGAGATTGTAAAGCTCAAGGCCGCTCTCGTCTTCCAGGAAATAATTTGTGTACTTCCAGGTCTCGTCATCGATGTTGTCGATGATTGTCCGGATACCGTCCGATTCTTTTAGCCATACGAAATCGGCCTCAGCAAAGACACCATCCGGATGAATATCCTCCGTGATTCCCTTAAGAAGCCGGCATAGACTCTCGCCGGGCAGCGGCACGTTGCTCGATGGTTTGACATGGGCAAGGTCGCAAATAGTCGGGGCAAGATCGATGTGCGAGGTCAATGTATCGAGTACATGATACTCCGATCCCGGGTACTTTATCAGCATCGGGACATGAAGGACTTCCTTATACATCCAGGGCCCTTTGTATGGTAATCCATGAGCGCCGCCCGAGTCACCGTGATCCGAAGTGGTGATGATCACAGTCTCCTCCAGTTCCGGATCTGCCTCCCTTACGGCGGCCAGAACTTTGCCCAGCTCCTCATCTGTTTTTTCGATAAGATAGGCATAAAAACTGTTGTAAATCCGCCAGTCCTCCAGAGTATACTCACTGAAGCCCTTGTCGGAATAAAAGTGTCCAAAAATTGACATTTGGCGGAGGGAGTCTGCCTGGGGAGTCGGCTTGAAAGCCTCGAGATGCTCAAGGCTTTCAATGTTGTCCGGCCCTGCCGGATCGTACTGTCCATCCCATTCCCGGCGAGGGAAGAGCATGGGCCAGAAGATGTCATGAGGGTTGACCATGGAAACGACCAGGAACCAGGGCCGCGTCTCGCCCTTACGTGCTCGTATCCAATCCGCGGCGCTCTTTGCGTTACTGGCGTCGTTCTGTTTCCCGACATGTGAATCTCCGCCAAGGTGACTGCATTCAAAATCGTCGAAGCCGTACTCGCCCAGTGCCGTAGCTCCCGAGCATTCTTTCATGTTGGACAGATGCCATTTTCCCCTGTACCCGACGCAGTACTCGGCTTCGCTCAACATGTGTCCCACTGTTCGCACCGCTGGGCTTAAATCCTGCTGTATATCAATGTTGTCCATGATACCGTGTTGGTGAGGATACAGACCTGTTAGTATTGTCGCCCGTGACGGGCTGCACACTGGACTCGTCGCGAAATGGTTCCTCAGCTCCACCGCCCCCGCCGATCGCAGGCCGTCTCGATGGGGCGTCCTGAAAGCGAGCCCGCCCCCGTTCCTGCTCGACTGCAAGTGCCATGGATAGCGTTCTTGATCCGACAGGAAGAGTAGTATGTTCGGACGGGACGAAGTGCGACTCCTGCGAGCATCGGAGTGGCACGAGGAGACCGAAAGAGTTCCTGCGCCAGCCATATAGAGACCCGCCCCTATCTTCTTTAGAAAGTCTCTCCGACTCAGGTTATTCATTAGCCCTTCACCACGCCAATGAAGCACGCTTCATCGATCAGTCCGTCGCAGTCATCGTCAATGCCGTTATCCTGCATCTCAGTCATTCCATCGCTCCCGTTGCAATCCTGATCGATTCCATCGCACGGATCTTCCGCGCCTGGATGGATCAGGAAATTTTGGTCGTCACAATCGAAATGGCCGAACCATTCGTCCCGATCGAGGTCCCGGTATTCAGTAACTCGATCGGCGCCAAAATAGAGATTCTCGATCTTGTGTGCCCTGTAAATGCCGTTGGGGAAATCACTTTGTGGAATGGGAACCTCCCAAACGGGCTTGCTATCCAGCGTGACCTCGAGGATCCTTGGCTTGCTTAACGCGATGCTTCCATAGGCTATCAGCGTGTTCCCATTCGGGAGCCTCTGGGCATTGCTGACGACGGGTGAGTAGATTTTCGGATTATGTCGGTACTCCCACACGAGTGTTGCGGTCCTGTTTTCGACATCGAGCACGTACTCCACTGCCCGGGACTGAGGCGGGAGATGGTCATTTCCGTTGTCGAAGAGAAGGATGTGACCATCCCCCAGAATTCTTGCTGCGTGTTGTTTTGAAAAACCGCACAAGTCGTCATTCAGGAAAGTAAACTGGTTATTCTTTCCTCCCATGCGCCAAATGACAGAGCCGTCTTGGGAACTTATCTTGGTTATCTCTGAGAAGTTCCTTGATGACAGGATGTAATCACCATCCTCATCGATATCAATGGAATTCGCATGGACCCAGTCCACCACGGAGCTTTTCAGATTTGCTTCGCTGTCCGTTAAGGGAAATGCATCCATGTAGCCCCAGTCGAAGAGGATTGTGCCGTCAGACGAGACCCGACGGATGCGGTTCGAATTGACAAGTGCGTTCTTATGCCCGCCATAGGGAGTCATGTCTATAAAGTAGTTCTTAAAACACAGGAAAATCTTCTCGCCGTCCGGGAAGAGGAGGAACTCATGGGAATCCAGAGATAGATTTTTTTCGCTGGGAAACTTCGGAATTTCAAAACGGTCAACCACGTTTCCGAAGAGGTCGATCGCATAGTGATAGGCCTTGTTTGAAACGGCATATACCAGGAGCACTCCCTCCGGTGATATGCCCACAAAGGTATCAAATCCAGAGGAGTTTTTTATTTTTGCATACCATGAAATGGTCCCCTCCGGGTCCAATGCGATAACGTAGCCAAGGGTTTTATGAAGGCCAAAGATCTCGGACAGGAACACGAACCCCTCAGATGGGTTTGTGCCTGAAACATCGAACGAGATATCGAGGGCCTCAGGGAGAGATCCAGTTGTGAAGGGAAGGGTATCGGTCAACATTTGATCACCGAGAGAGTCGATCAGAACCGCCCTCATGACATACGACGAATCGGGGTGTAGGCCAAGCACCGGTAAGATGAAACGATCGGTTTCAACAGAAAATGACGGTGTCCTATGCCACGCCTTGGCACTCACCTTACTCCCGTCACGATCCATACACATGTATTCGACGAATGCCGTCGAAACACCGGAACCGTGGATCGAGTAGATGGCGCTGATACTGTTGTTGGGATTTTCGAGGATCGCCTGATCAATGAGGTCAATGGATCCTGAAGTTGTGAATTCCCCATCAGTTGCCTCGGATTCTGTTGATTGGCTATGGCAGCTGATAGATGGGATTGATATGGCAAGAAAAAATAGAAATGACCAGACAATAGTTTTCATACTTTTATGATCCATATTTATATCAGATGATCAGGAAAAGAGTATCAAAAGGCCGAGGTCAAAGCAATAGAATTCTGATCTTTGCGGAATCTCGATTAGTTCCATATCGATTTTGATTTTTTTAACCGCCCTCTTTCCGAATATTGTTGATGTCGCATAACATCTATTATGTAAACTTTTTCATTCTGAAAAATTTTACATAATTTTGGTTGGCCTGGTTGGCACGAAAAAAAAGACCTCCCTGGAATGGGAGGCCTTTTTTCGTGTTTTAGGAAAATTATTGTTCTTAGTCCCCTGCCCCTCTCCTCTCTGTTTTTTTCTCCAAGCGCTCTCCCACGAAATCCACCATGGTTTGCGTGGCTCCGGAAAATTCGCTGGCAGTTGATAGAAGCGCCGAGTGGTAGTCGAACTCCTCCGGGCTCAGGCCGTCCTCGTAGTAGGCTTTTTCGAAATACGGAAGTTGGAGAAGTTTTTCTATCACGTCTTTGGGTGCTTCCGCGTCAATGCGGTTCTGAAGCTCTATATGATCGTAGTTTTCCATGACGGGACGGATGAAGCCCGGCGGACAGGTGAAGACGATGGGCCCACCGGCTAGCTCTTCTATGTGCCAGAGTCGCTTTTCGCCGTTTATGGTCGGGCCGAACCGCATAGAACATATAAGCATCTTGCTCGGGTAATTCCTCTCTTTGAGAAGGCGGCATGCCTTTTTGAGGATCGCCAGCTCGGCCCAACGGATATCGGTCTCCTTCAACTTGATACCGCGCTGGTCCGCCTGCCGCTGGAGGTCTCCCAGGTGCCCGTAGCGCGCGGTCATGCTGGTGATGACCGATCGCCACCGGGATAGAGATACCCCCCGTTTCCCGGCGATCTCGAGACCCTCTTTGACCGCCTTTGCACAGGCCAGGAACTGGGGGATCGTGAAAGAGAGGGTGTTATTCGTGGCGATACCGCGGGCTGTGAGCTCCTTGATGATCCTGTAGCCGGCCGAGGTTCCGGGGCACTTGATCATGACGTTCTCTCCGAGCTCAGCAAGCTCCAAGGACTGCTGGAGCATCCGATCATAGTCGTAGCAGTCGCGGGGATCGACCTGGCCCGAGATGTAGCCGTATCGACGCTCCGAGCGCTCGAAGACCGGCATGAACATCTCGGATCCTCGCCGGACAACCTCTTTGTAGGTTAGCCAGAAGAGGTCTTCCTTAATAATGCCGGGGTTTTCATCGATGAGCTCATCTACGCGCCCGCCCCAGAATTCCTCGTCGGCCTGGATGGCCTGAAGCGAGAGCGGCGGGTTCGTGGTGATCCCCTTGAAGATGGTCTCCTCGGGGCGATCCGGATCGAACATCCGTCGGAGCTGCTCGCCCCAGAGGGACCGCTTCTCTTCCGGTGATTCTCTAAGAAATTTTTCGGACCAGCTCGAATAGACCAGAGGTGAAGAATCCCACCACACCTCGGTGTCCGGGCTCATCTGGGCGAGGCGCTCGAAAAAATTCAACCGTTCCATTAGCATCTCCTGGTAATCTAGTATGATTCTTGACTCATCCTGCGAGAAATTCTCTTAAAATACCCATCAGTTTATCATTTTCCTCGACGGTTCCTATGGTGATCCTGAACCACCCTTTTCGCCCGTGAAGAGCACCCATGGGTTTGATCATAAGCCCGCATGTCTGGATCACGTGATCGCAAATCTCCGAGCTGCTCTTTCCCGTGTCCGTGGCATCCACGAGGACATAGTTGCCGTGGGAGAAGAAGGGGCGCACGCCGGAGATCTCTTTGAGTCCGTCCACGAAGAAGTCCACGAACTTGTTGTTGTGCTCGACTTTGGCGGTCAGCTCCCCGGGATTGTCGAGGATCGCGTTGGCCGCGGCGATGGAAATGATGGACGCGCTCCAGGGAATCTGGATCTTGCGGAAATACGCCATGACCTCGGCGTCGCCGAGCATGTAGCCGAAGCGAATGCCGGCGAGCCCGAAGGCCTTGGAAAATGTGTGGGCCACGAGGACATTCGAGTGATCCTTGATCAGCGGGGCCTTGGAGGGGCGCTCTTTATGGAACTCCAGGTAGGCCTCGTCCAGGAAGATCGGAATCCCGGTCTCAACGATCCGCATGAGGTCGGCGTCGTCTATGAAATCCCCGGTGGGATTGTTCGGGCTGCAGACGATGATGAGGCGGGTTTTTTCGGTTACGGCCGCGAGCATGGCATCCGTGTCGTACTGCATATCCTCAGTCATCTCGACGATCACCGGCTTGGCGCCCACGGCCAGGGCGCGGATCTCATAGAGGGAGAAGGTCGGCTTGGCGATGATGATCTCATCGCCCGGCCGTAGAAAGACTCGCATGATGGCGTCGATGCACTCCGAGGAACCGCCGGCCAGATAGACATTCTCCGATCCGAGGCCGTACATCTTGGCGATCTTGGCCCGCGTCGCCTCCTCGGACCCTGGATAGCGATGGCCGAGCCGCGCCGCCTCCACGACCGCCTCGACGACCTTTTCGGAGGGCGGCATGGGACACTCATTGATCATCATTCGGCCGAGCTCCGGATTGCCCCAGGCCTGATCCAGATCGTCCAGGGAATAGACTTTTGCATCCTTGAGCCAGGGAACCACGTATTTTTTGATGTCGAACATGAAAGACCTCCTGTAGAAAGGAATTAGATAAACTCATCAATAATATCTTTCTTTACGCGGCATGTCAAATACGGCCCTTGTCAGATGGGTCGAAATGAGATAGCTTTTATACCGATTAGGACGATATCTATTGAAAAGGAGTCCCATCATGATGCACAAGTCTCAGTTCATTACACAATGTTTCATTGCACTGCTTGCATTCGGGCTCGCCCTCGGCTGCAGTGAGCAGAGCAACCTGTTCCGCTCCCTGGGGGACGATTCGAGCGACGAGGCCCTCGTCGAACAGGCAGAAGAGGCGATGGACGATAAGGACTTCGAAGAGGCCCTGGATATCTACCAGGCCCTCTACAGCGAAGATCCCGGCAGTACGGCATTCGCCACCGGGGTGGCCGCCGCCCTGATGGGGCTGGCCGGGGTCGATACCCTCGAGATCATACGGAAAGCAGAGGAAGAGAGCGAAGGCGGCCAGGACCGAGAAGTGTACGAGATCATCGCAGAGGCCCTGCCGCCCATAGGACCGGCCAACCTCGATCTGATCATCGAGGCGGTGGACATCCTCTATTTCCACTTCGAGGAGGGCAGGCTCTCCTGCTCCCAGGAGCTCTTGCTCGCGCTGGGTGAGAGCGTGCTGCTCATCATGACCGTGATCGAGCAGACCGATTTCACCGGGGACAACATCATCGATTATGCCGATCCGCGAAACTCCGACATGGCGCTCCTGTTCAAGTCGCTCTGGACCTGGCTCGGATGGGGATCCGGCGGCTACATGCTCCAGGAGATCATCTCCGATGTGGAGGGCTTCGTCCAATCGGACTGTCTGGGCGATGAGAGCACCTTCTCGGACAAGTTCGAGGAGTTCGTGTTCTCCATCGATACCGGGGAGTGCGCCAACCTCACGGAGATCGCGGACCGAAACGGAGACGGCCTGTGCGACGGCAACGGTCGGATCAGCTGGTTCAACGCATCGGACTACATGATCTACCTGAAGAACAAGCACAATCCCGCCGTCACCCCCAAGAGCTGTTCGAGGAAAGAGGCCACTGACTGGGCCGACTCGGTTGGCTGCACGATCCCTGATTAGAGAGGTCTACATCATGAAATCGACGTTCATACTCATCACGATTTTTGTTCTCTCCCTGTTCCTCCTGGGCCACATCATGGCGGGGCCTGCCCGGGCGGAGCTCCTCGAGGACCTGCATCGCACGGCCCGTCCTCTGGCCATGGGGGATGCTTTCACGGCCGTGGCGGCGGGGAGCGACGCCTTTTTCTACAATCCGGCCGGGCTCGCAAAGGGCCAGGTAGAGGAATGGCGAATCGAGGCCCCTGCCCTCTCCCTCGAGATCACGGCCCGGGGCATCTCCATTCTCAGTGATTTTCTGGGCATCGACACAGAGAATCTGGATGAAGTCACGGACCTGATAGAAGATAATCTCGGCGAGCCGCTGCGGGCAAAGGTCGCCTTCTTTCCCAATGCCATCCACAAGAACTTCGGCATGGGGCTCCTCATCCAGACTACGGTGGACGCCCGATTCAGGAACCCGGTCAACCCTCAGGTTCGCACGCGGATGGCTGCCGATATCGGCCCGGTCTTCGGGGCCTCATACGGCCTGCTCGATGATACGCTGCTCTTCGGGGTGTGCGGGAAGATCATTTATAGACAGGGCCTGGACCGCATCTATACTGCGGTCGACATCGCCGGGGAAGATTTCTCACCCATGGACGACCTGGATGGGAATTTGGGATTCGGCATTGACCTGGGTGCCATATACACGCTGGCCAAATCTCCCTGGACCCCCTCGATCGGGCTTGTGGTGCAGGACATAGGGGATATCGACTTCGGAGACGCCGGCACCATCCCCATGGCCTTCAACATCGGCCTTGCCGCCAATCCCAAAGTGAGCATCCTCGACATCACTTTGGCGATTGACTTCAAAGACCTGGCGGCCAACAAGGGCGACGACAGCGATTTCTGGAAGCGAGTCCATCTCGGCTCCGAGGTCCGCTTCACAAAAGGGGGGCTCGAATGGCTCTCTCTGGGGATTGGCATAAATCAGGGATACCTTACGGGAGGCGTAGGGGTTACCTACAAGAGCTTCCGCCTGGACATCACAACCTACGGCGAGGAGGTGGGCGCCTACGCCGGCCAGCGTGAAGACCGGCGTGTTATCATGCACCTCAACTTCGGTTTCTGAATCCTTACGCGGCCGAGCCGCTACCAAAAAGATGTGTAAGCAAGGGAAAAATGGGAAATTGGGAAACAGGGAAAATATTTTTAATTTTTTCCATTTCCCCCTTTTTCCCTTTTCCCTTTCCTTACACAATTAGTGTGTGACATTCGCACCACATCTACGCAAGCCGCGTAGATGGCTAGGAATCGTACTGGATCAATGAAAAGACCGGCCTCGGCTCCAGGAGCTTTCGCCCATTGAGGAAATTGAGCTCCACCAAAAAGCAGCACTCAACCACTTGGCCTCCCACCTTTTCCACCAGCTCTGCAGCGGCCTTGGCCGTGCCGCCGGTGGCCAGCAGGTCGTCTACGACGAGGACGCGCTGGCCCTCCTCCACGGCATCTTCGTGCATCTCGACCTCATCCTCGCCGTACTCCAGAGAATAGCTCGCACTGTGGGTCTTGTAAGGGAGCTTGCCCTTCTTGCGCACCACCACGAGGCCTGTGCCGAGCTTGTAGGCCATTGCCGCGCCGATTATGAAGCCGCGGGCATCGATCGCCAGAATCTGGTCGATCTTCCCTCCCATGTAGCGCTGTCCAAGGATGTCGATGGTCTTCTGGAAGGCCCTGGCATCCTTGAGCAGGGTCGTGATGTCGTAAAAGAGGATCCCCTCTTTGGGGAAGTCAGGGACCTCGCGTATTGTCTTTTTCAGATCTTCCATTCTCGTCCCCTTTCATTTCGGCAGATAGGCCAGCGGGTCGACCGCGGCGGTGCCTTTGCGAATCTCAAAGTGAAGGTGATGGCCTGAGGAGTGGCCGGTGGAGCCCACCCTGGCGATGACCTGCCCCTGCTTCACCTTCTCATTGACCCTGACGAGATTCTCCCTGTTGTGTGCATAGATCGTCTTGAGGCCTGCCTCATGCAATAGGATGATGAGGTTCCCGAATCCGCGGATCTTGTCGTCGCTGTAAACGACCGTTCCGGCCGCGGCGGCGCAGACCGACGTCCCCTCCGGGGCGGCGATGTCAATGCCGTTGTGCTTTCGCCCGTCCCGTATGCCGAACCGGGAGGTCAACTGCCCACGCACCGGCCAGATGAACCGGACATGTCCGGGGCCTTCGACTGCGGCCGATGGTGGTTTTTCCACCCTTCCCGGCTTTCGCGCTTCCTTTGCCCCCGGGATGAATATGCGCTGCCCGGCCCGGATTCGGTCGGGATGCCGGATACGGTTGAATCGGAGGACTTCTTTCTCATCCGCACCGTAGGCCCGGATTATTCCCGAAAGGGTCTCCCCTTCCTTCACCTTGTGATAAAAACCATCCCGCCCTCGTGGAGTGGAGCTTTCTTTGCGGACAGTGGTCCCGTGCTGGTGGCAGGCCGCAGCGCAGAGGGTGAGGACCGCGGCGATCAACACCGGACGGGTGCGCCTCCCCCTCATTCGATCCATCTCCTACCCGGACACTTCCGCCGCCCTTTTCATGGCGATCTCCACCGCCTCGGCCGGATCATCGACCTGGATGACATCATCGCTCACGGCCCAGGTCCTCAGTCCGATCACAGGCTTGCCCAGCTTGAGGGCGATTGCGATCTCGGAGAGCGTGCCGTAGCCTCCAGCCACCGCAATGAGGGCGTCGGCGGAGCGTGCCACGATCACATTGCGCGCATGGCTGAGACCGGTCACGATCGGCACGGAGATGTACGGATTGGCATCGCGCCTGGAGAAGCCGGGTAAAATCCCCACGGTGAGCCCGCCGGCCGCGCGGGCTCCCTTGGCGGCCGCCTCCATGACTCCACCCAACCCGCCGCACACAAGCACGGCACCGCTGCGTCCGATCGCCTCGCCAACGGCACGAGCGAGCTTGCATACAGCCTCCCCACACTCCCCGGCCCCGATAACGCCGATCTGTATCCCCATCGGTCTTACCTCCCCGGGCAGTGGAATCCGACCAACCAGTCCAGGCCTGCGAAGAGCCCTAGGCTTACCGAGGTCACTACGCAGCCGGCAATCAGGACGCCCACGATGATCGCCGGAAATGCCCTCACAAAGGGAATTCCAAAGAGAAACGCAGCGGCCGAGCCGGTCCAGGCCCCGGTCACGGGGAGCGGAATGGCCACGAACAGAGTGAGGCCCACGAGCTCGAATCGCTCGATCATCTTCCCTTTGCGCCGGGTGCGCTGAAAGAGCCAGCTGAAGAAGACCTCGCAGGGCCTGTATTTCATCAGCCGATCGGATATCGGCCCCAGCAGGAGCAGGATGGCGGGGATGGGCACCAGGTTCCCGACCACGGCAATCGCAAAGGTCACGGGAAGTGAGACCGAATTGAAACAGAGTCCTAGGGGGATCCCCCCCCTGAGTTCTGCGATGGGCAGCATGGAGACGATGAATGTGGAGACCTCGGGCGAAAAGGTCTGTTGAAAAAAAGAGATTATCTGTTCTCGCAAGATGATTTCCTGTGTGATTAGGTTATTCCGGCCACCCCTTCGCGCCGATCAGCTTAACGAAGCGGCAGGGTCCCAGCTCTTCTTTTTCCACCCGGCCACGCTTTTTGGTGAGCCGGAAAAGAGTCTGTTTCTCCTCGCACCCCATTGGAATGACCAGCCTCCCATTCTCCTCGAGCTGGTCGATCAGCTCGGCTGGGATCTCCGGGGCCCCGGCGGTCACGAGGATTGCGTCATATGGACTGTTCTCAGGCCACCCGAGAGTTCCGTCCTGGACCTTTATGGAGACATTATAGTGTCTGAAGGACTCCAGTATCGTTCGGGCCTTCCAGGCCAGGGAGGGAATCCGCTCCACTGAGTAGACTCGTCGGGCAAGGCCGGCCAGAATCGCTGTCTGGTATCCGGAGCCGGTACCCACCTCGAGCACCTTTTCGCAGCCGGCCAGCTCGAGGGCCTCGGTCATGCGCGCCACAAGGGAAGGCTGTGAGATCGTCTGTCCTTCGCCGATCGGCAGCGGGCTGTCATTGTATGCCCGGGCGCCGAGGGCCTCTTGTACGAATCGATGCCTGGGCGTGCGAAACATCGCTTCCAGAACCCTCTCGTCGCGGATTCCGCACTCTCGGAGTTGGAACTCCACCATACGACGGCGATTCTTTTCCCACTCCACCGATCGATCCCTTCTAGAACTCCCAGTCCTGAAATTTCTCCAGAGCGCTCTGCACGGTCAGATCGAGGCCGAGGGGAGTGATGGAAATGTGGTTCTTCGAGATCGCTTCATAATCGGCCCCCGGGACCTCATCGTAGTGGAACCGGTCCCCTCCGATCCAGTAGTACTTCTTTCCGCGCGGGTTGATCCTCTCCACGACCGATCCTTCGTAACGCTTGCGCCCCTGAATCGTGATCAGGGCCTCTTTGAGGGTGTCGGCAGGGACATCGGGAACATTGACGTTCAGCATCAGGTCGGGCGGAAATCCATTGGCCAGGATGGCCCGGGCCAGCCTCTCGGCAAATTTCCCCGCCGGAGAGAAACGATGTGAGTTGGTCGAGACCAGGGATATCGCAAAGGATGGAATTCCGAGATAGGTTCCCTCCATGGCGCCGGCCACCGTACCGGAGTATAGGATATCGTCGGAGAGGTTGCCGCCGTGATTGATCCCCGAAACCAGGAGTCGCGGCCTCTCTTTGAGGATTCCGTAATAGGCGATGTTGACGCAGTCGGCCGGTGTGCCGTCGACTGCGTACTGGTCCGGAGCGATCTCGGATACGTGAAGCGGCTGGTTGAGGGTGAGGGAGCGGGCAGAGGCATTGCGCTCCCGATCGGGGGCCACGATTACGACTCGCCCGACTCGCTTCAGCTCCCGGGCGAGAGCCTGAATCCCCTCAGATCGGATACCGTCGTCGTTTGTGATCAGGATGAGCGGCTTCACTGTATCCGGTCCTAAGGGAGAGCTAGTAAACCCGAAAAATGCAGTAGGTGGCTACTGCATTTTTCGGGTTGAAGAAATTCCTTTCACAATATGGTCGGGGCGAGAGGATTTGAACCTCCGACCACCTGAACCCCATTCAGGTACGCTACCAGACTGCGCTACGCCCCGATTCTTCTATCCCTTCCGGTCCTTACGCTGGTTCTATTTCAGGAGATCCAGGATTTCGCTCAGATCCTGTTTTATCCCTTTCAGGATCGCCTGACGTGCATGGTTCTTCTCGAAGTCGAATGAGGTCTGCTCAGCTGCTCGCTTGCTTCCCTTCTGCTCTTTCAATTCAGCGAGCCGTTTCCTGGCCCCGGCTATGGTGAATTTCTGTTTGTAGAGGAGCTCCTTGATGAGCAGAATGATTTCGACATCTTCCTTGCCATAAAGGCGCTGGTTGGACCGAGATTTTTTCGGCTCGATGATGTCGAACTCGGTCTCCCAGTACCGCAGCACATAGGGCTTGAGCTCGGTGATTCGGCTGACCTCGCCGATCCGAAAATATTGTTTGTCCGGAATGGTGGACATCATCCGGATCCTGTCTCAACAATGACGCTGAGCCTTATCCGACAGAGAGACGCTACGCTGCCCCGAGGCAGGACCAAAGAAGAATACCTGCCTTCCTGGGCCTTGTCTTTAGGCAACGTGGCGCAGCTCCGGCCGTGCCGAAAAACCGCTTTGCCTCCCCTCTCTTTGGTCCTCAGGGATTCAAAGCTCGCTTCAGAACCTGGCTCGGCTTGAATGTAAGCACGCGCCTGGCCGAAATCGTGATCCCCTCTCCGGTCTGGGGATTTCGTCCTTTGCGGGACTTCTTCTCCTTGACGGTGAATGTACCGAATCCTGAGATCTTGATCTTCTCACCCTGCTCAAGGGATTCCTTGAGGATGTTGAAGATCGATTCTACGATCTCGGCCGACTCGGTCTTCGAAATTCCGACCTTTTCATAAATACAATCGACGAGCTCGGCCTTGGTCATGCCATTTCCTCCTTGCAAAGTCGACGAATGACTCCTGGAACTCAATGACTCCTGGAACTTCTTACAGATGTTCTTTGGCGATCGCGGCAATCTTTGAGAAATCTCCGGGTTCCTCGACGGCCAGATGGGCCAGTATCTTGCGATCGATCAGGATGTTGGCCTTTTTGAGCCCATTGATGAACTGGCTGTACGAGATTTCGTTCTGCCTGGCCGCGGCGTTTATCCGCACGATCCACAGCCTTCGAAAATCGATCTTTCGCTTCTTCCGATCCCGATAGGCATAGCACCCGGCACGATCGACCGCCACGACTGCGGTCTTGAACAGCTTTCCTCGCGCTCCGCGGTACCCTTTCGCCTCTTTGAGTACTCTCTTGTGGCGCGCCCTTCTATTGCGGCTTGCTCTTGGCATGGTTCAGTTCCTTGTACCTTTCATCATCGGACCGCCTGTCAGCCATTGGGCAGCAGGCGTCGCACCTGCTTGACATCAGGGGCCTTGACGAGGGCGGCCTGCCTGAGGCCTCTCTTCAGCTTGGTTGTCTTCTTGGTGAGGATATGCCTCAGTTTGGCTTTTTTCCTTTTGATCTTTCCGCTTCGCTTGATCTGGAACCGTTTGGCGGCTCCCCGCTTAGTTTTGATTTTTGGCATCGTCTGTCTCTGTTTCTCCTGTGGGCCGCCGGGCCTGAACAGGCTGTTTCGGCGTCCCGGCCCGGATTACTCCTTTTTGGTAGGGGCGACTATGAGCATCATCGTCCTGCCCTCGAACCTTGACGACTGTTCGACCGTGCCGAGGTCGGAAATCTCCTCTACAACCCGGTCCAAAATCCTCTTCCCCAGTTCGGCGTGTACGATTTCACGCCCTCGAAAGAACACGGTCACTTTGACCTTGTCTCCATGTTCCAGGAATCTACGGATGTGCCTCACTTTGAACCGGAAGTCATGATCTTCCGTCTTCGGCCTGAACTTCACCTCCTTGAGGTGAATGAAAGTCTGTTTTTTCTTTGCCTCGTGGGCGCGTTTGCTCTGTTCGTACTTGAACTTCCCGTAGTCCATGATCCGGCACACGGGCGGGTCTGAGAGTGGGGAGACCTCCACCAGATCCTGATCCATCTCTTCAGCCATCGCCACGGCCTCCTCGACTGGAAGCACACCGACATGATCGCCATCCGGCTTGACGACTCGCACACGCCGGGCCCGAATCTCACGGTTGACTCTGATCTGTTTGTTCATTCCTCGCTTTTCTATTAGTTCCTCCTTCTACCTGGGGCTTAGCGGCGCTCCCCGGCCTCGCCCTTTAAGGCTACTTCTTCCATGATCCGCTCGATCAGGCCCTCCACGGGAAGCGGATCCAATTGTTCGCCCGATCGCTTCCGGGGCGCCACGAGCCTCTCCTCCAATTCCCGGTCGCCCACAACGATCATGTAGGGGATTTTTTCTCCTTGAGCTTCACGGATCTTGTATCCCAGCTTCTCATTTCGGTCGTCGAGGCGTGCGCGGATCCCTGCACGGACCAGACTGTCGCGCACCTCGCTGGCATACTGATGGTGGCGGTCGACGATAGGCAGCACGACCGCCTGAACCGGAGCAAGCCAGGCAGGGAGGGCGCCAGCGTAGTGTTCGAGAAGGCACCCGAAAAATCGCTCGAGCGATCCCAGCAGAGCCCTGTGGATCATGATGGGCTGCTGCGCCGAGCTGTTCTTGTCGATATAAGACAGACCGAAGCGATCCGGCATATTGAAATCGACCTGGATGGTCGTGCACTGCCAAGCCCGGCCGAGGCTGTCCTTGATTTTGATGTCGATCTTGGGCCCATAAAAAACACCCTCGCCGGGATCGATCTCATAGGCGATGTCCGATCGCTCGAGGGCCGCCTCGAGGGCGCTCGTGGCCAGCTCCCAGTTCGAGTCCGAGCCGACGTACTTCTCGGGCTTCGTGCTCAGGTAAATATCGTACTCGCTGAACCCGAAGGATCGGAGCATGTAGAGTGAGAACTCCAGCACGCGCTCGATCTCCTCTTCGAGCTGGTCGGGCCTGCAGAAGAGGTGCGCATCGTCCTGGGTGAATCCGCGCACCCGGAGCAGCCCGTGCAGCACGCCCGAACGCTCATAGCGGTAGACCGTCCCGAGCTCGGCCCAGCGGATCGGGAGGTCCCGATAGCTTCGGATCTTGCTCTGGTAAATCTTGATGTGAAAGGGGCAGTTCATCGGCTTTACAATATAGTCCTGTCCCTCCACATCCATGGGATTATACATGTTGTCCGTGTAAAAGCCCGTGTGGCCGCTCTTCTCCCACAGGCCGATCTTGGCGATGTGAGGCGTCTGGACGATCTCGTAGCCGTTCTCGAGATGGGCCTTGCGCCAGAAATCCTCGATCAGGATTCGGGCCATCGCCCCTTTGGGATGCCAGCAGATCAGGCCCGGCCCGATCGTCTCATCAATGCTGAAGAGATCGAGGGCGCGTCCGAGCTTACGGTGGTCTCTCTTTTTTGCCTCCTCCAGGATCTCCAGGTGCCGTGCCAGCCCCTTCTCGTCGGGGAAGGCCGTGCCGTAGATCCTCGTGAGCATGGGATTGGCCTCGTCACCCCGCCAGTAGGCGCCCGCCACGCTCAGAAGTTTGAAGGCCTTTATAAGGCCGGTGTTCGAGATGTGCGGCCCCCGGCAGAGGTCGAGGAAGTCACCCGTGCGGTAAAGGGAAACGGTATCGTCCTCGAGATCCTCGATGAGCTCGACTTTGTATTGCTCATCCATTTCCCTGAAGATCCGAAGGGCTTCGTCTCGCGAAACATCTTCCCTGGTGAATTCCAGATCCGCCTCGATGATCTCGGCCATCCTCTTCTCGATGGCCGGGAAATCCTCTGTTGTAAAGGGCCTCTCGTAATCGAAATCATAGTAGAAGCCGCTCTCGATGGAGGGCCCGATGGAAATCTTGACGCCCGGGAAGAGGTCCCGCACGGCCGCGGCCATCACGTGAGAAGTGCTGTGACGATACACTTCCAAGCCCTCGTCCGTTTCGAGATCCAAAGATTTTTTTACTTTGTCTTCACCAGCCGCACACATGGTCTCATCATTCGTCATATATTACTAAAAGCAAAGGCATCCAAAGTGGCACGGCCACTTCGATGCCCCAACGATCGTTCATCGAGCATCGAGATTCATACGCAGGGCCCGAGTCAGCGATGTCCTTGGTAGGCACGGGCGGTTTCGAACCGCCGACCCCTACCGCGTCAAGGTAGTGCTCTACCCCTGAGCTACGTGCCTGTACTGCCGGTCTCATATTCGGTCATATCACAAAACAGATCAGTTTCTATCAGTTTTTTTCAGCCGTGTCAAGAATAAGTGAGCCAAAATCATGAAGAAAAATCAGGGACCACCGGCAGAACCGGTGGTCCCTGATTCCGTTTAGAGAATTTTGACGAATGATATCCTATGAAATAATGAATATATTTTTCCATCCTTTCTCATGGAACTTTTTTACTTTCCAACTTTTTCATAAGACCCGGTCCGCTATTCCTCCAAAGGCTCAACTCACACAGCCAACCATGCCATACTGATCGCGAGCCAAAATTCTCCAATAGTTGAATCCGATCCACCGGAAGAACCGGTGGATCGGATTCAACTAAAACACTATCTTTTCCCCGCCATGGACCCAATTGTATCTATAAGCCCTTTTGGCGTGGACCCGAATTTCTCAACACGGCATCCTGTGTGATCCTTCAAATCATCGAGAGTCATATCGTCGATCAACACCTCCTCTTCATGGAACCCGTCTTCTTCATCGCGAAGCATGACGTCCGGCAGGAGGATTGCCCTGCCCAGCCCATCTTTGGTGAATGCATCGATGATGTCTCTTCCGGAGACGAGCCCTGTCACGCTGACAGAGGATCCAAACAGCCGGTTCTTGACGGGGAGGAGTTTGATTCGGGCTTCATAGGCGACAGCCACCCGGTCCACAAATCGAGCGGCCAGCGGGGCTGCAAGGGTCCCCGTACATATCGTCATCTCAGGTAGCGGTCCGCTTTCCCCCGATTCCGACAGCGAGACACTCTCCGCCTCGTCGAGAAAAAGCCTGGCCATTCCCACGCCGTTCTCCAACTGGGGAAAAGCCCCGTAGCAGGAGCTGCCGGGGAGCGGCCTGCCGGCGGAGAGGTAGAATTCATCTGCAAGAAAGATGAATGGATCATGAAGCTCGCCTTGAAGTATTCCGGAGATCTCCTCAAACTCCTTGATGAACTTTAATGAATAATCCGGAGTAACCGGTTCGATCGAGTGCAGGCCTTCCCTGTGTTTTGTCAGACCTACGGGAACCACCGCGATGGATGAGATCTCCGGGCGAAGTTCGGCCAGATCGTACAGGGTGGTTCGCAGCGCCTCCCCGTCATTGACCCCGGGACAGAGGACCACCTGCGTGTGAATACGTATTCCCGCCGCCTTGAAGCGGGCGAGCAGGGGTAAAAGCGGCGCTGCTCCGCGGCGACCCAGCATGGCATCCCGCAAGGTCCGGTCCGTTGTGTGAACCGAGATGTAGAGGGGACTGAGCCGCATTGCCTCTATGCGTGCGGCGGCCTCCGTGCCGAGATCTGAAAGGGTGACATAGTTGCCATGAAGAAAGGAGAAACGATAGTCCTCATCCTTGAAATAGAGACTCTGACGGAGACCGGGCGGGTTCTGGTCGATGAAGCAGAATATGCATCGGTTCCGGCAGGCTCGGGGCTTCATGGGATAAAAGGTGAGGCCTGCCGGCTCATGCTCTTGGCGTTCAATCAGGCGGGGCCTGTCTCCGCCTCCGGATGGAGGGCGTACTCGGACCTCTATGCGGAGCGAGTCTGCGTGATAGAGATAATCGAGGAGATCGTGAACCGGGTGTCCCTGGACCGCAACGATCCGGTCCCCCGCCCCGAGCCCGGCCCTATCGGCAGGGCTTCCGGGGGCGACTTCACGTATCACCATGGTCGGCGATCATTCGTCAGAAGGAGCATCTCGATCTCTCCAGGACCGATCAGGCTCGCATAGGCCCATCTCTCAAGGATGCGGGCCTTATGGACGGCCATGGCCAATTCCCCTTCATCCCCCTGATAATCCACAAATACCCATACCGTACCGGCCCGCATCTTATGCACCGTGACCGACCGAACACCCGGAACTTCCCGCAGCCTATCCAGAGCGGCTCTATAGAGCTCGTACCTGTCTATCGAGCAGATGGAAAGGGCCAGACGCGTGACCGCGTTTTCTTGCTCGACAAGAACGCCCATCCCCACCAGAGACTCATGCAACCTCTCCAGATTCACCCGCCCCTTAACCTCAACCCGATAAAGGCTCTCATCCTGCGTTTCCGAGACGATCTGGTATTTGTCGATATAGATCATCATGCGCGTCATGAGATTTTCTTCTATTTCTTCGGAGGTCATCGCCATTTCGGGAGCAATCTGGTCGGCAGCAATAACGGAGCTTACTCCCTGTCCGAAGATCAGGACGAGTGCGTCCTCGATAGCATTCTCCCTGGCCTCGGCGACATTATCATCCTGGATCTCGAACTCCCCCACAGCGATGAATTCCCCTGCCTCCAGGGTTCCTTCTTCCGCCGGGTCGCCCCTTCCCGTTCCAGTGAAGCAGAAGAGCAGGACCACCGTCGAAATCGACAGGAGCCCCTTGTGTTGGATAAAGTTAAATTTCCTATGCATGGAATTTGCCTCTGCTTCCGCTCGAAAAGGACATTACATTGGTACCGAAGAGACGCTGGACCTCATCAGACATTTCGTGGGAGGGCCCGACCCTGAGCCGATCCGGAAGCTCTAAGATCGTATTGCTCACATCCGGAACCGTAAGGTTGATGTATGCCTTGCAGGCGCCGGGAAAACGCTTGAGAATGTCGCGCAGACCCACGAGTTGCTCGGATGTGAGGCCGGTCGTATCGAGGTTGAAGTAAACGGCCGATCCGGCTGATTTCTCTTTCGCTTCGCTCAAGGGAAGCACGTCCGATGCGATAATCTTGGCGCCCCGGTCGCTCTCTTTCTCCAGCCTCCCCTCGATCACGATCGGATCGTCCCTGTGCAGGATATCGAAACGCTTTGAATACGTATCAGGAAATACGGTCGTCTCGATCAGCCCGTGTAGGTCCTCCAGGGTGACCCAGGCCATCTTTGTACCCTTCTTGGACGTGTGCTCTTTTATCGAGCTCACCATGCCCCCGATCGACACCTCCTGGCCGTTGGGGAAGGAGGCGACATCCAGGGTGTTCGCCGTGCTCTTGCTCCAGATCTCCATCTCGTAGCGCACGAGAGGGTGCCCGGAGATGTAGAATCCGAGGACCTCCTTTTCATTGGCCAGCCTCTCCTTCTCGGGCCACTCTTTAACATCGGGGAGCTCGAATCGGGCCGCGCCGGACTTGGCCTCCTGGCCGAACAGGGCGAACATGTTTTCCTGGCCGTCCTGGCGGTCCCGCTGAATCTGCGCTCCCAGCTCGATCGCCTTGTCGAGGGCATCGAAGAGCTGGGCGCGGGCGGCCCCGAAGGAGTCGAAGGCGCCGCACTTGATCAGGCTCTCGACGACCCGCTTGTTCACCTTTCGGAGGTCGACCCTCTCGCAAAACTCATGGAAGGATTCGAAGGGGTCCTCCTTCTGTGCCTCGATGATCGATTCGATGGCGGAGAGCCCCACGTTCTTCACTGCAGCCAGACCGAAGCGGATCCCATCCGGAACTACGGTGAAGTCGCTACGGCTCTCATTCACGTCCGGAGGCAGGACCTTGATTTCCATGTCCTTGCACTCTTTGTAGTACCTTAGAATTTTATCGGTGTTGTCCCGATCGGCGGTCATGAGGGCCGCCATGTATTCGCGCGAGTAATGGGTCTTGAGGTAGGCGGTCTGAAAGGAGATGAGTGCGTACCCCACGCTGTGGGACTTGTTGAAGCCGTAGCCGGCGAAGTGGACGATGTGGTTGAAGAGCTCTTCCGCTTTTTCCTTGGCAATATTATTTTTTGCTGCGCCGGTCAGGAAAAACTCCTTCTGTTCTTCCATCTCCTCCGGATTCTTCTTGGCCATGGCCTTGCGCAGAAGATCGGCTTGGCCCAGAGAATAATTGGCCACCACGTTGGCGATCTTCATCACCTGTTCCTGGTAGACAATCACCCCGTATGTCTCCTTCAGGATATCCTCGAGCTGCGGGAGTATGTAGGTGGGCTCCTCCAGACCGTGGCGCCGCTTGATAAAAGTGCGGTCCATGCCGCTCCCCAGCGGCCCGGGGCGGTAGAGGGCGACCATACCGATGAGGTCCGTGAAGGTCTCCGGGCGGAGCTGCACGAGCTTTTCCTTGATCCCGGTACCCTCCAGCTGAAATACCCCATTCGTGGCGCCCCTTCCGATCAGCTTATAGGTTTCGGTATCATCCAGGGGTATATTCTGTAGGTTGAAATCCGGATCGTGGTGTTTGCGTACCATCTGGACCGCCTCCTCGATGACGGTCAGGGTCTTGAGGCCGAGAAGATCGAACTTGATCAGCCCGATCTCCTCCACACTCTTCATCGAAAACTGGGTGACCACATCGTCCTGGTTCTCAGGGCCGCTCTTCGGGTCCTTGTAGAGCGGGAGGTATTCCTGAAGCGGCTTGTCGGAGATGACGATGCCGGCGGCATGAGTCGAGGCGTGCCTCGCGGCCCCCTCGACGCCCTGGGCCAGATCGAGAAGCTCGGCAACCCGCTCGTCCTTCTCCTTCAGATCGCTCAGCCGGGGCTCTTTTTTGATGGCATCGGCGATTTTGATCCCAAGAGTCTCGGGAATCAGCTTTGCGATCTTGTCCACATCGCCGTATTTCATGCCCATGACTCTTCCTACGTCCCGAACCGCGGCCCTGGCACTCAGGGTGCCGAAGGTGATGATCTGGGCCACATTGCTGGAGCCGCCGTATTTTTCAGAGACGTACTGAATCACCTTCTCCCGCTTTTCCTTGCAGAAGTCGATATCGATGTCGGGCATGCTGACCCGCTCCGGGTTGAGGAATCGCTCGAAGAGCAGATTGTATTGAAGCGGATCGACATCGGTGATCCCCATGGCATAGGACACCAGGCTCCCTATGGCGCTTCCCCGGCCCGGCCCAACGGGGATTCCCTCCTTTTTCGCGTGATTGATGAAGTCCGACACGATGAGAAAATAGCTGGCGAAGTCGACCTTCTTTACCATCTCTTCGATGATGCGAAGCTCCTCGTCCAGGCGTTCCCGGTAGGGACCCTCGTCGATCTTCCCTTCCCGGCCTTTTTTCAGGGCCTCGAGGCGCCGATCCAGTCCTCGCCGGGCCAGCCCACCCAGATAGGACAGGGGTGTCTCTCCCTTGGGCAGTTTGAAGACGGGGAAATGGTATATTCCCTTCTCGAATTTGAAGTTGCAGCGCTGGGCGATCTCGACCGTGTTCGCCAGGGCCTCGGGCACGTCCGAAAAGAGCTCGGCCATTTCCTGGGGCGAGCGCACATAGAACTGGTCCGTGGTGAATTTTATCCGCTTTTCATCGTCGAGAGTCTTGCCGGTCTGGATGCAGAGGAGCACCTCGTGCGCGCGGGCGTCCTCGCGACGCAGGTAGTGGCAATCGTTTGTCGCCACCAGCGGCAGCCCGAGCTCGGCGGCGATGGAACGCAGCCCTTGATTGGCTTTGTCCTGCTCGGTGATGCCGTTCGCCTGGATCTCGAGATAAAATCGATTGTCGTCGAACAGCTCGGCATACTCGGCGGCTGTGGCCAGGGCCTCGGCCTGACTGTCCTGGACCAGGAGGGAAGGGATCTCTCCCTTCAGGCAGGCGCTCGTGGCGATAAGGCCCTGGTTGCACTCGCGCAGGATCTCTTTGTCGATACGGGGCTTATAGTAATGGCCCTCGGTATATCCCGCCGAGACCAGCCGGCAGAGGTTGCGGTATCCCACCTCGTTCATGATGAGGAGCAGGAGGTGATGGCCGGCGGCGCGGGCTCCCTTGATCTTCCTGTCAAAGCGGCTTTCCTGGGCGACATAGACTTCGCAGCCCAGGATCGGCTTCACCCCGATCTTCATGGCGGCCTTGTAAAACTCGACGGCGCCGAACATGTTTCCGTGATCGGTAATGGCCAGGGCCGGCATCTCGTCCTGTTTGGCCCTCTCGAAAAGATCCTCCAGCCGAAGCGCCCCGTCGAGGAGGCTGTACTTCGTATGTACGTGAAGGTGCACGAAATCCGTGTGCTTCATTCTCTTGCCTCATTATCTCTATCTGTATTAGAAATTTTCAATCCGACAATCCGCCTGCATGATTTTTATCCAATCCACCGACAGAGCCGGTGGATTGGATAAAAATCATTCCCATTCGATCGTGCCGGGGGGCTTGGAAGATATATCATAGACGACCCGGTTCACCCCTCTCACCTCGTTTATGATTCGATTGGAGATGCACCCGAGAAGATCATAAGGGAGGCGCGCCCAGTCGGCCGTCATCCCGTCGAGGCTCTCCACGGCGCGAAGGGCTATCACATGCTCGTAGGTGCGGCCATCCCCCATGACCCCCACGGTCTTCACCGGCAGGAGGACGGCGAAGGCCTGCCAGAGGCTCGTGGCCAGGCCGGCCCGGTCGACCTCCTCTTCGACGATTCGGTCCGCGCTTCGGAGCGTGGCCAGGCGCTCCCGGGTTACCTCGCCCGGGATCCGCACTGCTAGGCCCGGCCCGGGGAAGGGCTGCCGACCGATGATCTCCTCCGGCAGGCCCAGCTCCCGCCCCACTTCCCGCACTTCATCCTTGAAGAGCTCCCGGAGGGGCTCGATCAGCTCCAGGTCCATCTTCTCCGGCAGGCCGCCCACATTGTGGTGGGACTTGATGACGGCCGAAGGGCCTCGCACCGAGACGCTTTCGATCACGTCCGGGTAGAGAGTGCCCTGAGCCAGGAAGCGGGCCCCCGAAATCTTGCGCGCCTCCTCCTCGAAGACCCTGATGAATTCGACTCCGATGATCCTCCGCTTCTCCTCGGGCTCGGTGATCCCGGCCAGCTTGTCGAGGAATCGGTCCTCGGCATCCACACAAATGAGGCTTATCCGGAAATTGTGTTTGAAGATCTCCTTGACCTTCTCGACCTCACGGAAGCGCAGGAGCCCGTTGTCCACGAAGATGCAGGTGAGTCTCTCCCCCAGGGCCCTGTGAAGGAGTACTGCAACCACGGAAGAATCCACACCTCCGCTCAGGCCGCAGATCACCCTCCCATCTCCCACCCTCGCGCGGACCGCCTCGATGGTACGCATGATAAAGGAGGTCATCGTCCACGTGGGGCGGCAGGAACATATATGGAAGAGAAAATTGTCCAGGATCCGGCAGCCCCGGGGCGTGTGTGAGACCTCAGGGTGAAATTGAATTCCATAGACGGGGCGGCCCTTTTCCCTGAGGGCGGCCACAGGCGAGCTCTCCGTGGCGGCGATCACCTCGACCGAGTCCGGGACGGACCGGACCGCGTCGCCGTGGCTCATCCATACGTTCGCCGTCCCAGCGCCGGATGGATCGACCCCTGCGAACAGATCCGTATCATCAAGGATCCGGATCACGGCGTGCCCGTATTCGCGTCTGGGGGCGCGTATCACATCGCCGCCGAGCATACGGCCGATGAGCTGCATGCCGTAACAGATTCCAAGGACCGGTACCCCGAGCGACAGAATCCCGTCCGGGGGCAGAGGCGCGCCCTCCTCATCGATGCTCGAGGGCCCGCCCGAGAGGATCAATCCCGACGGCCGGAAGGCGCGGATACTATCGATCGATGCCGTACAGGGTGTGATCTCGCAGTAGACCCTGCTCTCCCGGATGCGGCGCGCAATGAGCTGGGTGTACTGAGATCCGAAATCGAGGACCAGGATCCGGTCGGCCTCGATGGGGGGAGTGGAGCGCTCTTGTTTCATGAAAACCAAGCTAAAGGAAAGGATTGGATCAAGTCAAGAAGGTTTGTCCTGAATCAGTCCGAGGTCGCGGAGTTTTTCGACCATGCGCGCCCGGTGGCTCCCGCCCCAATAGTATTGCCCGCACGAAGTACATCGCGAGAACCTTTCTCGGGTCCGCCGCACATAGTCCGGCACCTCCCCGTCGACCTCCTCCCTTTCTACGCTTTCGATGGTCCCGTTGCAGCGGAGGCACCTCGTAAAGAACCACCCGGGGTCCACCTCGAGCCCCAGGGCTTTCACCATTTCCACGAGCTGGTCTTCGACCCGGTCGTGGCTCACGAAGTGGGACGGCCCAAGCCCGCGGCGCTCGAGGAGCCGGGTGTCGCGGGTTATGATAACCCCCCCGGTCTCCCCGGCGAGGCGCATGAGATCATCGTCGTCCGTGTCCCCCTGGAAACGGGTATCATACCCAAGCACGCGCAGCCACCGGGCAAGCCGGCCGAGCATCGCGTCGACCACGAACACCGGCCTCTCCTTCATGGCGGTTTCCTTAGTGCTTCTTCCATTCGATTCAGGCACCATAGAGATATCATATTGCGCCGACTATGCACCTGTCCAGTAATTCCCCGTATCTTCTCAGTAACATAGGGTGGGCCATGCCCGCCGTCCCTTAGGGAACGCATTTTGTTTGGCGGCCACGGGCCGCCCTATGAATGTGCCAGAGCTTATTGAGAAGTTGCAGAGCATTCCGTAAATTGACAGTCATAAATGGCATATGTTAAATGAGTTCGAACGCGTTCGTTGAATGTGAGGATACATGCCCGCTCCTACTTCCCGATCTGTATTGCGCCTGGCCGCTTCGGCCCTCTCCCTGATCGCCCTTCTCGCCCCGGCCCTGCCCGTCTCAGGGGACGAAACATTAGAGCAGAAAATCGAACGTCCGGGTGCGATCGACCTCGTCACCGACCAGTGGATCTCAGGCGAGGATTCGCCCACCTGGTTGCCCGCTCCCACCTCCCTCGTGACCGGAAAAGTCGAACTCCATCTTACGATCGATGAATGCGTGGACCTTGCTCTGGCCAACAATCTGGAGCTGGCCATCCAGCGCCTCTATCCCTTTATCTCCGACACCGGTATTGCCCTGGAGCTCGGCACTTACGACTTGAACATCTTTGCCGACGGATCCTATCTCAGGGGCAAAGAGCCCACTTCGTCATTTCTCTCCGGAGCCGACATCCTGGAACAGGAAACCTTCCAGGCCGGGGTTGGCCTGCAGAAGCTGGTCTCCACCGGCGCCCTCCTCGAGCTCCGGTTCACGGCGCTTCGCCTCTGGACGAACTCCGCCTTTTTCCCCCTGAACCCCAACATAGCCACCAGCATCAATTTCACGATCGCCCAGCCGCTGCTCCGGGGAGGCGGGCTGATCTTCAACCGGTCCCGCCTTCGCCTGGCCCACAATATAAAGACCATGTCGGTCGAGCAGTACCGCAGGTTCGTCGAAGAGAGTGTCGCCTCTGTTGATATCGCTTACTGGGACCTGGTCCTGACCGGGGAAGTCCGCAAGCTCAAGGAGAATTCGCTCCAGCTCGCCCGCGACCTCGTCGAGAACAGCGAAAAGATGGTCTCCATAGGCACACTGGCCCCCATGGAGATCCTGGTCGCCGAGACCCAAGCTGCCGTCCGCGAGGAGGAGGTCCTCATCGCGCGCAACGCCGAAGAGATGGCTCGGGATCGGCTCCAGAACCTCCTCAACATCCCGGAGGATCTATCTGTGCCGGGGGTGAGAGTCATTCCCACCGAAGTCCCGACCGTTCGTCCCTTCACCGTGGACCCGGAAGGAGCATACAGGGCCGCTTTGGAGAATCGCCCCGACTACCAGAGCCTCAAGATCGACCGGGAGAACAGGGCAATCCAGGAGCGCATCGCCTCTAACGCACTTCTGCCGTCGCTCGATCTGTTCGGCGGGGTGGGGATGAACGGCCTTGGGGGAAACGTTCGTGGTAACGATGAAGATCCCAATAAAACTTGTCTTGATGGTATTGCAGAATACCTGGGCGAATTACTCTTTTCCGAATTTCTCGATATCTCGCCCGAAGATATCGTCGATTATAACGACCTGGACGGGGGCATCTCCCGCAGCCTGGACACCCTCTTTTCCGGGGACTACCCCGAGTGGAACGTGGGCCTTCGCTTCAGCATCCCCATCGGGAACCGGACCGGAAAGAGTCAGTACGCGCGCGCCCGCTTCGAGGCTCGCCAGTCGGAGATCGCGCTCACAAGCCTCGAACGCATCATCGTGCTCGATCTGCGCCAGGCCATGCGCCAGATCGACTCGGCGCTCCAGAGGATCGAGACCACGGCCGCCACGGTTCGCCTGGCCGGCAGGCGGCTTGCCGCCGAGGAGAAAAAGCTGAAGCTCGGCCTGACCACGACCTACCAGGTCCTCGAGGCCCAGGAAGACCTGACCGAGGCGAAGAACGCCGAGCTGCGGGCCAAGACCGACTACGTCAAGGCCCTGACCAACTTCGAGCGCGTCACGGGCACTTTACTCGAGAACAGGGGCATCGAGCCGGAAGAGGATTTCAAGGTCCTTTATTAATCCTTCACTCCAAATTTATCTCAACCTTCGCCTTTTTTCTCAATTCGATCAGCCATTCTCTCAGCCGGTTTTCCGCCTTTTCTCTGCGTATCTCCTCCAGCACCCGGGCTCGCAGGGACTCCACAGGGAGATCGGACCAGCCGGGCACGGCACTCGAAATTCTCGCCCTGATCTCCTCCTCGGTTACATTGACCAGTCTGAATATTCGAGTAGCCACATAGGTCTCAGCGCGAATCTCCCGGGAGAAACGTTCGAGAAGGTCATCGTCATCATAGCCGTGGCGCCTCTGGAAGGCGCGGTAAGCCTGATCCGTCCCCAACCCGGCCCTGAACCGGGCCAGGCGATCCGCGGCGCTTTCTTTGTGCAGGCCCCTTGAGCCCCAACGCTCTTCCTCCCTGAGGATCAGCACCTCGTCGACCACGAGATCGAGGCAGACCGCTTCACTCAAAGACGTACCCTCCATAATGCCCCTGATCTCCTGCTCGGCGGTAAGCTCGCTCAGTGTGATCACGCGTTCTTCCACAACGGCCACGATCCTGTCGGTGGTGACGGTCGGTCCAACCTCCGTAGACGGCGGCTCATTAGGTTCGACATAGGCGGGCAAAGCGAAGGCCAGAATCCATGCCCAATAATATTTGCAGCGTCCGGCAGGCCGTGACGGCCCATGAAAAGAGTCTTGTCTTTTCATCTCTCCTCTGTGTAGAATCCTTCCGATTGACTCATCTGTGAGAATCTGTAGGGTCCCCAACCAGCATCACAACTGGGGGAGACGGTTCGTGAACCACTTTGATCAGAAAGAGCTCCCCGCGGCAGATCCGGAAATGAGGCTCCTGGCCGCGGTCATCGACATCGCCCTCTATCTTCTCTCTGTCATCGTCATTCCGAAAATCATCCTCATTCCCAAAACCGGATGGCTCTTTGCTTCGGCCTACCTGCTGGTCAAGGACGGCCTCTTCACCGGCCAGAGTCTGGGAAAGAAGGTCGTGAACATTCAGGTGATCCGCGCAGACACGAGGAGCGCCGCCTCGTTCGGGGACTCTATCCGGAGAAACTTCGTATTTCTCGTTCCCTACCTGAATATCCTGATGCTTCTCGTCGAGGGGGTGTTCGTGCTCACCGAGGACCATGGCCTGCGTTTCGGGGATCGCATCGCACGAACCCGGGTGGTCCAGGGTAAGGCGATCCTCTCCCTGGAACACAGACCGATCCAGGACGGGGCCGAACAAGGAGCCGGATAGAGTCCCGATCGGCAATAGAGCGCCTCACCGGATCACTGTGCCGGGACTGCGGTCCGGCGGCTCGGATGGCTCTTCTTCAGTGATTTCTTCCACTATATCTCCCCAGGCCTGGCGGCGGACGTCATTGACCAGTCGAGCCTGCGGCCCCTCGACCAGGAGAACGCGATCCCCGCGCCGCTCCAGGAAGGCTATGTCCGAACCGATCTCTCTCAGGATCATCGTGCCTGTTCGCTCCGCCCTGGAAATCGAATCGCCGTACCTCGACAGAACGAGGCGATCCCAGGCCCGATAAAATTCGATCGCCTCTTCTTCGCTGTCCCACGCCGTGAGCCAGATGAACATCACCTGGCCGGTGTGAAGGTCCTCGAAGGAGGCAAATCGATCTCCTCCCCACCCGGCCGCCGCCTCGACCGCTTCACTTTCCGGAAGAAACTGCTTGAGAAGGACAGATGTGACGAACTCCCCGATGACTTCGCTATAAAGAGGCACAAAGCGGCCTTCGCATGTCCGTCCCGGACAGAGGGGCTTCACGTCGATCGGATCGTCTCTCCGGTCAAAGAATTTTTCCGGATGCAGGATCTGCTCGGAGGAGGTCGGAAGATCCCGGTACAGTCGGTCTACTTCATCCCACCCTCCCCTCTTCTTCGCCTCTCCGACGAACCGGGCCCCTTCGATGTACTGAAACATCAGAGTGTCCAGAAAGAAATCAGGCACTTCCGAATCCGGCAGGGGGACTCTCCCCGGCATGCCCTGAATCTGATCGAAAAAGTCGATATCCATAGTGTCGATCTTCTCTTTGAAGGCCTCCCTCAGGGTGCACTCGAGACCGACGATCATGGCATCCCCTTCGAAGAGGGACCTGATCGCGAGGAGGATATCCTCATTGTTTGCGTTCGATTCCAGCAGGACCTCTATGCCGTAATGCTGGTCCTGAAGGGCGTGGGTGAGCTCATGAGAGGCAACGAGTGTGCCTTCGATGTCGATGTCGACGCCGGCCATCCGGAGCAGCAGCCGGGTGAAAAACGGGATCGTCGATGGATAATCCACGAAGAAGAGAACTTTTGAATCGAAATCATAGTAGCCGACGATCTGCTCCGTCAGAAGGGAGAGGATCGTATCTCTGACAGAGCATTCCTGTGGAAAGAGGCCGAGGCGCTTGAATGCGCGCTCCTCCTTTTCCAGGGCATCTCCGGGATACTCCTCATCGAGCAGGGTCATCAGATGGGATCTGACCGCTTCGCTGGTCGTTACGCGGACCTCGACTTTCTCCTTGAAATCGAGGCCCCTGATCTCGGATGTGGTCACTTGGATGCTCGATATCGCCCCCTGATCCGCCTCCCCTTTCCTGACTATTCGGTGCGCACAGGCCGGCAGTGCGGCAATCGAAAAACAGAGGGCCAAGGCGATCGACCGCGAGTGCGGGGCCCGGTCACGGCCCGAGCGATTCAGTCGCATCGTTCCACCCGCACCGTTGCTCCATCCGCAACGCGGCCCAAGAGCTCTATGCCCTGCTCGACCCGACCGAAGATATTCACCGCGCTCGCCGGCCGTATCTCTCCGGGCGTACTGATCGGAGTCATCTTGATCCGCCGGCTCATTTGTCCCCCTCCCCTCGCCCGAGCACTTCGTCGATCCACTCAAGGTACGGCACCGATCCCTCAACGATCCCGATCCCGACAACCTCGGGGACCTCGTAGGAGTGAATCGCACCGACCCGGTCTGAGAGCCTCTCGAACAGGGCACGCCGCGTTTTGGCGATCAGCAGGACCTCGCCCTCGTCGCAAACCTTCCCCTCCCACCAATAGACCGACCGGATCGAGGGGACGATGTTCACGCACGCAGCGAGTCGCTCCTCCACAAGGATCCTGGCGATCTTGGCCGCCTCATCCGGGGACGAGGCCGTCATGAAAACCGCGATATGCTTTTCCATTGCATCTCCATTTCGGGCATCTCCATTTCGCCGGCCGCCTCCACCTGCCCCTTTTCCGTCCAGAGGCCCCAGAAGCTTTCCGCACTTCCAGCAAGGAACCGGCTTTTCGTCGGCCAGCCGGGCCCTCTCTTCGGCAATGAAGTTCTCTGTTCCGCACGATGGGCAGTAGATCAGGGTGGACAAGGGAGCGACCTGTGGATAAGAGGAAATATTCAATCCCGGGTGGCTCCGCCGCCGGCCGAGTCCTCCCGAACAC
>CAZFWM010000022.1:35683-39678 GCA_964522545.1 uncultured Thermodesulfobacteriota bacterium | reverse complement strand
CTTCGCTTCGCTCGCAACGTCCTCAATGTGCTCAATTGTCGATTTTATAATTTCCTATACCAGAACAAAGGGGAAGAACGTGCTCCACTAAGGCCTCGGAGAAGGCCTCCGGCTCCTCGATGTGCGGTGTGTGGGCCGACTTCTTGAACCATACGAGCTTCTTCACGGGAGCCTCGAGACCACGCAGGTATTCCTCGGCCAGTGCTGAAGGCGTTACATAGTCATCCACTCCTTCGAAAAAGAACACCGGCAACTCCAGCTGAGGGAAGTGCTTGGGAAGATCGGCCGTCAGAACCTCGAAGGCCAACAGAGGGAGCGAGAACCCCTGATCTTCGTGACGCAATTCCTCGGGGCTGCGAGCAATGGGCGACGCAGCTCGAAGGGCCTCGTCTTCATCGTGCCCGGACCGGCCTGCGTAGGCTCCTCCAAAACGCGTGACATACTCCATCAATCTCCCCACTTGGTCGGGAGTGATCGGTTTCATGGTTTCCAGGGCTTCGACCGCCTCCTGATCCTGTTTCTTCCGGGCTTGCCTCAGCACGAACCGGAGAGACTGCTCCAGGTTCCTGGCACCATGCACACCCTGGCCGGTTCCCACATAGGCACAGAACAGGTCGGGACGGTCTGCGACAACATGGATGCCCAGCAGGCTCCCCCAGGAGTGGCCGATCAGGAGAAGAGGCAGCCCGGGGAATCGATCCCGCAAGATCCGGGCAAGCTCGATCGCGTCGTTTTTAATCTGATCCAGTGTCATCGATTCACGATCGAGGTCTTGCCGGTAGGAGCGTCCGGCCCCGCGCTGGTCCCAATGAATCACAGTGAAGTGCCTCTGCCACAGGGGGCCGGTCACATGAGCGCGGGTCATTTCCGAATTTCCGGGTCCCCCGTGGAGGAAGAGGAGGACCGGCGCATCCACGGGCCCCTCCCCGACGAATATCGCCTGTTCGAGTCCCCCGAGGACGATGGTCTCCAGGGATGGTTCAGCGACGGAGGCCTCTACGGCCGTCGTTCCGGAGGCTGTGGGCTGTACCTGGGGAGAATGAAAAGAAGATGAACTGCATTGAACACAAAGCAGGCAGAGGAATGTGAATAAAAGGAAAATCGGCCCTTTTCTGTGACACATATTCTGCGTTGAAGCTGTTATCAGATATCTGTTACTACTTGACATCTAGCTCAATGATTCTATGTGATAAAAAAGCCAACTCCGGCCCTAAATATCGGCAAAAAAATTAATCTGTCGGGATGCCTAAACCTCTGCCATCTCGATTGAGCACTTACCTATTTTTTCTTTTCTTTTTTCAATTTACGTTTTTCCTTTGGGCTACGCTGGGCCTTTTTCTGTTGTTCCCTCTTGCTTTTATCCTTCTTTCCCTTGTCACCCATGTCTTTTTCTCCTTATTTGGGCAGGTTCTGATAATAATTTCTATATATCCCTGTCAGCAATTTTCACTTCAATAAGCACCTGTCCCCATCCACCACATTTGAGACCGACATCCTCACAATGCGCACGGTAGAAAAAGGGTTGAGGATCAAGCCCCTCATACATTCTTTCCTGAATGACAGCCATCAAACGCGCCATAGATGGCATGATATATGGGCAAACTTTTTTCGGGCCTTTGTGAGCCAGCATATAACCTTCCGGACTAAAAAGAAATTGATCTCCTACCTTGTGCTCAATATTACATCCTTGGGACTCAATCACCTCGAAAATTATAGTCTTTCCCAATAGATCATTCGATCTCATTAAAATCTTCTGCCAACGTGGATCGTTCTTGAAATCTTCAATTTCAGCATCTGTATATCCCAAACGATTTTGAAAGAATTTCCATACATTTTCGTTGATCTCCATCCTTGCCTCCTTGGCCAATTATTTTGTGATTCCGATTTCTCCCAAGTTAATCCTTCTTCCCTATGGGGACGGAATCCCAGTATCAACCCAAACCAGCTCAGCTGTCGGTTCCTCCCCAGGTGGCAAGAGGCCACTCAAGATCCCTATCCAACCCACGCTGGGCAATGAGAAGGATATCGGCAAGTGTAAGGGTGGATCAATTGCCGGGAGCGGAACCGTCCAGAGCGGTGAAAAGAGGAATCCCGAGTATGTCAGAACCAGGTAATTCGACCACATGGCCGGCTCCGGAGTGCCAATTGTAAAGTTCAGGCTGAGCATACCTGTCTCGTAGGATGCATCCAAATCTAGCGTAAATTCCACGATGCAATCTGGATCCCCGCCATCTATAAGGCCATCGCAATCGTCGTCGATCCCGCTATCACAAACTTCCATAGCATCCGGGTTCACGTCGGGGTCGGTGTCATCGCAGTCGTCTCCTCCACAGGCTTCATCGTCATAGCCATCTTCGTCGCTGTCCCAGCAAGGAGGCACTGATCTGTTCAAGAGGATCGAGATGGTGTCGCTCTCGCTATTCGCAACGGCGAGGTCCTGAAGGCCATTGCCGTCAAAGTCCCCGCTCGCGACAGAATGTGGATTATCCCCGACGCTGTAAGGCTCAGCATCCTCAAAGGAGCCGTCTCCATTGCCCAGGAGGATCAAGATGGTATTGCTCTCCTCGTGGTTCGCGACGGCGAGGTCCTGAAAGCCGTCGCCGTCAAAGTCCCCGATCGCGACAGAGACGGGAGTGACGCCGGCGCCATAGGTCACGTCATCCATGAAAGTCCCGTCTCCATTGCCCAGGAGAATCGAGGCGTTGTCGCTCCCCCAATTCGCGACGGCGAGATCCTGGACGCCGTCGCCGTCAAAGTCCCCGATCGCGACAGAATGAGGCCTGTCTCCAACTCCGTAAGTCACATCGTCCATAAAAGAGCCGTCACCGTTGCCCAAAAGGATCGAGACGTTGTCGCTATCCCCATTCGCGACGGCGAGGTCCTGGACGCCGTCGCCGTCAAAGTCCCCGATCGCCACAGACTCCGGCATATATCCCACGCCGTAGGTCACATCATCGGCAAAGGAGCCGTCTCCATTTCCTAAGAGGATCGAGACATTGACGCCAAACCAGTTCGTGACGGCGAGGTCCTGGATGCCATTGCCGTCAAAGTCCCCGATCGCAACAGAGGTAGGATAAAGGTCGGTCCCGTAGGTCACATCATCGGCAAAGGTTCCGTCACCATTGCCCATAAAGATCGAGACGTCGTATGTATTTTGGTTCAAGACGGCGAGGTCCTGGTGGCCGTCGTCGTCGAAATCGCCGATCGCCACGGATACAGGATGAATGCCGGCCCCATAGGTCACATCATCGGCAAAGGTCCCATCACCATTGCCCATGAGGATCGAGGCGTTCTCGCTCGAGGTGTTCGCGACGGCGAGATCCTCGTGGCCGTCGCCGTCAAAGTCCCCGATCGCCACCGACCAAGGCTTATCGGCAGCCCCGTAGTCAACGCTGGCATCAAAAAGTAACTGCGCGTGTACTTCACAGAGAGGTGTCAATACAAAGGTAATAACGATCAATACTGTGCTTAAGAGAGTTGCTGGCTTCATTTGACTCCTCCTTTTTTCTCAAACAGTATTCGGCAGCAGCCTTGCCCATCAGGGATACACTCAAGAATGGATATACGCGTACCGAACCAAGCTTTCTCTGATATCCTTGGTTCTAGGGCCATGTATGCATTACACAGCTTTTTCTCATTTTCAATGCCAAGTGGACACTGATTATACTTCACCTCGATATGTGAGTCCGAAGCAGATAAAATCTCCACCGGAAAAAGACCCCAGACCGTAGCGACCGAAAGATAGCCGCCCGCATTAACAATGAAGGTATCGCCGGGCTTAATACTAGCAATGGCAGGGAAAACAAGTGGGCCCACAAGACCATATGTCAAGCCAAAGAGTTCCCTTAAAGGATAACGATCCAGGATTCGCGTTCCAAACCGGGTTAACTGAGAGAAATAACTACGAAGAGTATCATCGTCCATTCTCTTAATTCTTAATCATATGTCAAGCCAAAGAGTTCCCTTAAAGGATAACGATCCAGGATTCGCGTTCC
>CAZFWM010000022.1:15600-35583 GCA_964522545.1 uncultured Thermodesulfobacteriota bacterium | reverse complement strand
CATATGTCAAGCCAAAGAGTTCCCTTAAAGGATAACGATCCAGGATTCGCGTTCCAAACCGGGTTAACTGAGAGAAATAACTACGAAGAGTATCATCGTCCATTCTCTTAATCACTGGCATATGGGAAAGCACGGAAATTCGCTTCTTGCGCTTTTCATCCAAAATTTGCTGAATTATTTTATCCACGCTCTGTCTTCTTGAAAGAGACACTTTTATCTCCCCGGCTTATCGCCTTGCCGTGAAAATCGATGGTTTCATAGTAGATGCCGTAATCCACCAGGACCAGATCGCCGTCCGCTGCTATGTCGATCCCGTCCTGGATCGTCGGTTGATCCGTTGGGATGTGAATCGTGGAGGCAAGAGCCGAGAGGGCGAAAAAAGGGGAGATAAAAAGAAGAATCAGAAGAGCACAGGGAATCGACCTCATTTCTCCCTCCGATTTATCGAGGTCAAAATGACAGAGGCGATAAGCTTAAATAGGATATGCACCCAGAACGGACCATCGGCAAGGCAAGCGTCTTCGGAAGCAGCGCCCAATCGACAAGGCGGTATCGGGCCCGTGTGTTGCGAGGAATGCCGGTTCCCTGGGTGAGTCGGTTTACGGGTTTCTGTGTCTAGGAAATTATTTCTCTACCTTCATAATCTTGTACATGCCTGTTCCGCAATCCGGGCATTTGCCTTTCATGGCAGGACGCCCGTTTTTCATTGTCACTTTCTCAGCGTCCTTCATCTCTTTCTTTGCCTTGCATTTCACGCAGTAGGCTTCCATGTTCTCTCCTTTTCTTGTTCCATGTTACAATCCATGGAATTCGTCTTCGATTCGTCCTTCCCTAGCTGCATTCTAACTGCCTGAAAATTTAGTGAAAATACAAACTTTTGTCAAGTAAAAGTGGTTTTATGGATTGAACCAGATCGGGGCGGATACCAGGATGTCGCCGTCGGCCTGGACCGCCCGGACGAGCACGTAGCCGGCGACCTCCAGAGAAAAATCGACCGACCTCTCGCACGCGGTGCTTCCCTCGCAAAGGATCTCTCGGAGCAGCTCCTGATCCGGGCCCCACAGCTCGATGGCATCGAAGCCGTCCCCCGCATCGGGATCGAGGGCCTCGATGGTTAGCGTGGCGGAGAGGCAGCCCGACAGGACCGAGCCCATCCAGCAGCCGTCCGAAGTCATCAGTCGGAGGGAGGCGTTCCTGTCCAGCGTGGAGAAGGTGCGCCGGTTGCGCAGGCATCTGTACACGGACTCGCGGGTCAGCTCCTCGAGCCA
Source organism: uncultured Thermodesulfobacteriota bacterium (assembly GCA_964522545.1). Lineage (GTDB taxonomy): Bacteria > Desulfobacterota > DSWW01 > CAZFWM01 > CAZFWM01 > CAZFWM01. The sequence continues at coordinate 34,315 of CAZFWM010000022.1, read as the reverse complement.
GAGCCCGGTCCGATGGTCGTCCTCGGTACCCCATTCCCCGCCATGGTTGTCCTGGTTCCAGTTGGGCGAGACATGCCATCCCCGGTCCAGGGCCTCGAACAGGTAGGGCCATGCATCCAGGTCCCAGGTGGAGAGCTCGATCTGATTGATCTGAGGATCCAATTCCGGCTCATACGCGAAGTCGTCCCAGTTGGTCTGGCCGCCGTACCCCGGGTGGTTGAAGTGGGCCAGACAGCCGGGACATTCGAGCAGTCTCTGATAAAAGAGATGGTAATCCAGCATGACCACGGGAAACATCTCGTCGGAGAAGAATACGTTATTGTGGCCGCTGGAGGTAAAAAACGGCAGATCGAAGGCGCTGCTGTATTCGAATCCCACCAGGGTCACATAGGAGCCGGGAACATAGAGCTCGTCGGCGACGGCGTGGAGTTTTTGCCACTTGTCCGGGGGGACCGGGATGTAGAGCAACTCCAGGTGATCGGTCAGGGCAAAGACGTCCAGATCGCCCTGGCAGCGTGCATGTTCGTATGCCTGGCGAGGCGATCCCCTGCCGTCGGAGAAGATGGAATGGGAGTGAAACATCCCGAAGTAAACGGAGAAGTCGCCGCGGATGCAGCCATCGGGCCCGGCGTCGCCTCCGGAATCGTCCGTCGAGCAGGCGATCCCGGACAAGAGCATGCAGAGCAGCGCAGCCGGCGGCCACGCCGCGAATCGGGAGGCCCGGGTCCTGGATTTCATATGTATGTCATAGACTTTTTTCTTAAAAAAATCCAGGACCCGCGCTCATGGCCCGCTTACGGTCTCAGCCTCCAGGCTCCCACCACCGCGAGGTCCCACAGGCCGTCGCCGTCTATTACCATCTCCCAGGCCGTGTTCCAGCCGCAGTCGCCGTCGAAGCACCGGTCCGGGCGGGCGGCCCAGTCGATGGTCAGTGTGTCGCCCTCGCCGGTGACCGTGGTGCCGCCGCAGGAGAGTGTGACATAGTCGGTCTGGGGGTAGCCCGGCAGGCCCGGCATGCAGAGGCCGTCGCCCACGAGCCACAGGAGATTGTCCGGCTGGTAGTATACGCCGGCCAGCCCTCCGCTGATGGTGGATCCCTGGCGGTCGAGGAAGAAGAAGGCCCATGTGATGTCTTCGTACCCGTCTGGGTCGGTGTAGGTGGTGGTGAAGGTCTCCCACTCGCCCACGCGTCCCGATCCGTAGTTCGGCTCGAAGGTGCCGACGGCGGGGGCCTGGGGCGACGCCGAGCAGCGCAGGATGCTCAATCCCCCTTCATCGGATGTGATGTAGGCGTACTCCCCGTCCGACGCCACGCCCCGGCTTTGCCCCGGAAGGGAATGGTCCCCGAGCAGGACCGGGTCGGCCGGGTCCGAGACGTCGACCACGACCAGCCCATTATCGATATCGGCCACATAGACGAGATCTCCGCCGGGCGCGGCCACGTCCCAGGCGAACCCCCGCGTGGCGTAGTGTCCGACAAGGACCGGATGGATCGGGTTGGAGATGTCGTACACAAGGAGTCCGGCATATTGGGCGGCGACATAAGCATAGCTTCCGGCGACCGCCACGGCCCAACCTAATCCCGGAATATAGCATGACCCCACCCTGCGGGGGTCGGCCGGATTCGAGACATCGATCACGACCAGCCCGAAGGTACTATCGAGCACATAGGCATAGTCGCCGGCCACGTCCACGTCCCAGTATGCCAGCGATTCGTAGTATCCCACCCCAAGAGGATGGGCCGGGTCCGAGATGTCGATCACGCGAAGCCCCGACCACGAACAGGACGGAATGTCCGTGTATGCAACGTACGCATAGTCGCCGGCCACGGCCACGCCATAGGCTTCTCCCGCCGAAGAGAAGTGTCCGATCTCCTGCGGCTGTTCCGGGTCGGAGACGTCGATCACGCGCAGGCCCTCATAGTCGTTGGCCGCGTAAACAAGAGATCCCGCCACCGCCACATCCCTGTAAAACCCGGGCAGGGCACAGGCTCCCACCTCGCGGGGATGGGCCGGCTCGAGGACATCCACCACGCGAAGGCCCACTTCGTCGACTACATAGGCGTAGCCGCCGACCGCCGCCAGGGACTCGCCCCCGAGGATGGGCTCATAGGATCCCACCTCCGCCGTCTGGAACGCGCTGGAGATTTCGATCACCTGCAGGCCCGTCTCCCCGTCGGCAACATAGGCGTAGATCCCGTCCACGGCTACGTCACGGGCATAGCCCGGGGTGTCACAATACGCCATTTCCTCGGGATGGGCCGGGTCCGAGACATCGACTACACTCAGCCCATAGAACCCGTCCGTCACATAGAGATAGTCTCCGGCCACGACAAGGCCTCCCCCCGCCCCCGTAGGCTGGTAGGAACCCACCTGGTACGGATCGGCCGGATCGGAGACATCCACGATCAGCGTCGCCCTCGAACAGTCGATGTACGCGTAGCTTCCGGAGACGGCCACGTCCGAGGCCCACGACCCGCCCGGCAGTGCGAAAGAACCGATCTCGACGGGAAGGGCCGGAGTCGAGGCATCCACCACCCGCAGGCCGTCCCAATCGATGACGTACACGTAGCCGCCGGACACGGCCACGCCATAGGCTTCCGCCGGTGTTGGGAGGAGCCCCACCTGAACGGGTCGAGTCGGATCGGAAATATCGATCACCCACAGGCCCGCCGACGAATCGGCGATGTAGGCGTAGCCGCCATCCACCGCCACGCCGATGGCCCAGCTCAGGGTATCGCATGACCCCACCTCATGCGGGTCGGCCGGATCCGATATATCGAGAACCCGCAGCCCTTCACCCTGAGCAGCCACATAGGCATAGGAGCCGTCCACCGCAATGCCGATGACCCCACCCGCCCCCGGCGCGTCATAGTACCCCACTTCCACAGGCTGGGCCGGGTCCGAGATCTCGATCACCCGCAGGCCCGCTTCGTCGTCAGCGACGTAGGCGTGGCCGCCGGCGACGGCCACGGACCAAGAATCCCCGGGGGTGTCATGGAAGCCCAGCACCTCGGGCACCGCCATATGGGGGAGGTCCACCACCAGGCGGCCGGCCCGGGCGTCGGCAACGAACGCGAGACCTTCGGCCACGGCCACCCTCTCGGCGAATCCCGGAGTGTCATAGTGTCCCAGCTCCTCCGGAGCTGTCGGATTCGAGACATCCACCAGTCGAAGGCCCGAACCCCCATCCGCTATGCAGGCCTTGGCGCCGCTCATGGATACATAGCAGGCCTCTCCCGGTGTTGTATGGTACCCCACCTGCCGCGGGTCGGTCGGATCCGAGACATCCAGCACCCGGAGGCCGTAGTTCTTTTCGGTGATATAGGCAAAGCCGCCGGACACGTCCACCCCCGTGGCCTGCCCCGCGATGTCATAGAATCCCACTTCGACGGGCAGGGTCGGATCGGAGATGTCGATGACCCGAAGGCCCGCCTGGGCGGCCAGGACGTAGGCATGGCCGCCGGACACGACCACGTCATAGGCATGCCACTCCAGCGGCACGCTACAGAATCCCACCTCCTCCGGCCGGGTCGGGTCCGAGACGTCGATCACCCGGAGTCCGGCCTGGACCGCGGCAAGGTAGGCATAGCCGCCGGCCACGGCCGCGCCGTAAGCCTCTCCGTAGGTGTCGCAGTGCCCCACTTCGCGCGGATCGGCCGGGTCGGATATGTCGATCACCCGCAGGCCCGCTCCTTCCGCGGCGACGTAGGCATGGCCGCCGGCCAGGGCCACACCGTGGACGGCGCCGGGGAGCACGGTCGTCTGCCCGAGCTCGGTCGGCGCGGCCGGGTCGGTGACGTCCAGCACGGCCAGTCGAGCCCCCGAACCGAGATAGGCGAGATTCCCCTCCGCGGCCACGGCCGCGATTTTCCCGCCGAGCTGGCCCACCAGCTCCACCCCCTGGGCATGGGCTCCGACGGGCAGGAGGGAAAAGAGTGAGGAAAGGATGATCAGGGCCAGGGCCGCCACAAGCTGCTTTCTCGTTTCCATCTTGCACACTCCTTCATCGGCGATCGGGTAATAGAAGATGCGAGCCTACTTCCTTATGTACGTAATCGCCGCCACGGCCCTCTCACCGACCTTCACCTCCACCGCGATCCTCTTCCTCAGGCCGGCCCGGAGCTCGACCTCCTCGATCCTCTCCACTTCCTCCCCGGAGAGGTCGAGCCAGACGATGCCGGTCAGGACGCTCCCGGGGTCGTCGGGGTCGGGAAGCATGAACGGGACATCCCGGCCGTCCGCCTTCTCCCATCTGCGCAAAAACCCTCTCGCAGCGGCCGGGGCAAAGGGGGCGCTCCGGCCGATGAGCGGAGACATCCTGCCCGGGTGCTGCAGAGAGCCGCACACGAAGACGTTGATCTTTCCGGCGAAGTAGTCCTTGTCCCCCGGGGGGCCGTCCACGAAATAGAGGGCCCAGCTATCGGCGTCGTAGTGAGGCTCGTACATGATCCGTCTCCTTAATTAGACATTGTTAGAATGCGATTCGTAACAACAGGACAAACGAAAAGGCGGACACATCGGTCCGCCCCTCATTGCATCGCCTGTCGGGTAGGTGTGCTGCTTGCTGCGCCCTTTCCGGCCGTCTCTACAACCCAAGCAGAAAGGTCTTGGATCTGATCGGCATATAGACCATGAACTCAGAGGGCGTATCGGGATATGGAGCGGGGTCGGTCTCGGCGGCGCTGACCTCGTGAATCTCGGTCAGGCTCGTCAAAGCCGTCCTTATGACGGCCGATCTCGTTTCATCCCCGGTCCTGAAGATTCTCAAAATTATGTCATCGGACGCCTCTGCCTTCTTGACCGCCTGAATCCATATGTCCGGATCATCACTCCAGGCCAGGCTGAAATTACCGGGCAACTCACCTTCATGATTATCGGTTACGGCGGAGAGGAGCGGGGTCTCATAAGAGAGCATCTCCCGAACGAGTCGGCCTTCCTCCCACGATTCCCGGTCATGTGGGATTATGGCATACCGGAGGAGGGGGACCTCCCTGTCAGAGCCGAAGGCGCCCTCGAAGCCGCCAAGCTCGAAGAAGGAATGTCTTTCGAGCATGACTTCGACAGTACCTTCATCGTCGAAGTGCCATCCCCTCCCGCCCAGGTTCATCATGGCGAACCCGAGGTCTCCAGCATCCGAAGAGGAAACGACCCACTTTCCCGGCCAGAACGTCGGGTCATAGACCGACTGAGACGGCCTGCCGACTTCACCGAAGGGAATCCCCATCCTGTGCCCGGCGCCCACGACCGTGGTCTCGAAGCGGGCCGTCAGGGATGTTTCCACCACGGTGGCGGCATTCGCCTCGAACTCTATCCTTGGAAGATCCCTGTAGACGATCACGTTCCTTCCCATGAGGGGGAACAGATTCCGGATGTTTACCTTTGTGTATACGGGGCCCTCTTCGACCAGATCGAGCATCCCGATGGATCCGCTCGCTCTGAACAACGGATTGAACGATCCGGGGTTCGCCTCTTCTCCGATCCTGTAGAGGCCGCCCACATCCAGGTAATAGATCAGGTCGTTTCCTATGCCGGAGATGTACTCCTCTCCCGAGCTCCTGTCGATCAGGCTCGTAATGCACCAGCCTTCAAAAGATGAAAATGTTATCGAAAACAGGTCCGACTCGACGATCAGCTCCCCCGGGGCCTCCGGGGCGTATTCCGGCGTTCCATATCGAACAAAGCCCGACGGCACTGCGGCATCATTTTCATCACCGCCTTCGGAAGTCACCATTGAATACGTGCTATAGCCGAGCGAAGGGACATCGCTTGCTATAAAAGAGAGCACAGCCTCTCTGGGACTGCCGTCGTCGTGCCACGATTCGACAGAGAGCTGTGAAGGGATCTCTTCCCCTGTATCGTCGATGACACTCACGGACGAGACGCCGGGCTCGTCAAAGAATACGTCCGTGCGGACCACATCCGTTCTCTGGAAGCCGAGCGAATTGAAGACGATGATGGGCGTGCCCGTGGCTCCGGATGTATCGATGTGATCCGCCAAGAAACCGATCACTTCTTCGAGGGCGATCCCGGAGAGCTCGAGGGCTTCCTCGCCCATGGGGATCTGCTCTTGGTAATAGACGTAATCAAGGCTGGTTCCAGTGATTCCGTCATGATGATTCATGAAAACAATGCCGTCCCATGCATCGTTTATGATCTCTTCGGGATAGGAATAGCCGGCCGATCCGGCCAGGACGGAGAAGATCTCGACCGCTGTCAGATCCGAGGTGCACCACTGATTGTAATCCTTGAGGACCGGCCTCGTCGTATAGAAACCGGTCCAGTACGGATTGATGTCCCTCTGAAATGAGGGGAGCTCCTCCCGGTGCGCATCGACGAGCATGGCATAGTGCTCGAAGGTGGCCGCCGCGCACCACACGCCCGTCTCCTCGAACATCATGCTGTTCCAGTTGTCCATGTAGGTTACGAGGTTCGGGTTCGGGAAGGCAAAGTCGCTGCCCACGGGAATGAACATGTACCCGGTAGGGCTCACAGGGTCGAGGCTGTCCAGATAGCCCTGGATCCTCGGATTCGTGAACTCCGGAGCCGGGTTGACCAGAGGGCACGGATCGATCCCGAAGGCGGCAAGGCAGTAGGGGGCCATGATGAAGTCCGTGTCGATCGTGTCCCCCTGACCATAGAAGCCGACCATCCAGTGAGCCAGCACTTCCTCCCCGTCGAGGCCTTCCCAGACAAAATCGGCAGAGCCCTGGCTCCGGAGAAAGGCGGACGTATTCGAGTCCACCCTGGCAAAAGAGACGTAGCGATACCCCAGGCTCGTGAGGATCCCGGGCAGGCTGGGGGTGTGGCCGAAAGAATCGGGCTGCCAGGCGGTCACCGGCTTGATCCCCAGGTTCTCCATGGTCCACTGATTTCCGTACAGCCAGTCCCTCATCAAAGACTCCCCGGACGGAAGGAGCGTATCAGGACTCGTCATGCCCCCGCCCACGATCCGGAGGTGGCCCCGGTCGATGTGGTGACCTATTCGGGCGCGATCCTCGCTGTGATCCTCCCAATACCGTCTCAGAAACACGATCTCGCTGATGGAATAGTAGTACCGCTCTTCTAGGTCGAGGAGATCGAGCGCCTCGGTTATGCATTTTTCCACGATGAGGATGTAGTACATCTCGAAGGTGGCCAGCCAGTCCGGGTCCCAGTGGGATGACATGCTGAAGATGGCGACCTTTTCCGCCTCGGGCGGGATGCCGAGCTCCTCCCGGATCGCTTCCTCCGCCGGGGCGAATTCCCCATGGCCGCGTGAGGGTGTATTGCTGGTTGCACCGGCGGCACCATTCGGGATGCGGGGAAACAGGAACAGGAAGAACAAGCAGGCCGGAACCACTACGACATAGTCGCGTCTCTTGAAAGAATGCATGCCGAGCCCTCCTATTTCGCTTTTTCTGAAAGGCGCAGTCCGTCCGCACGCGGATGCGGGCACGCCGCTCACTCCCCGGGCAGGCGCTCTTCCGCGACCATGATCGGCGGCGGCGGGGGCGCCTTGCGCCCGACCATGTCGATGGACCTCCACTTCCCCCGCCTGAATCGCCAGAAGTAGACCATTCCAAGCAACGAAATGTAGAGGATCGCCCAGAACCAGGCCCAGTGAACGCCGGCCTGGTACACCTCCACCATGAGGTACACGGGTGGGACAAAGACGGTCCAGGAGAGCACCACCGAGGTCCACATGGGAAAGCGCGTGTCCCCGGCCCCCTTGAGCGCCCCGGAAAAGATCAGGGCGAAGGCATCGAAAAGACAGAAGAATGCGAGCATGATCATCAGGGGCCTGCCGAGGACCACCATGTGCGCGAAGGCCTCGCCCCCTCCCTCTCGAGGCTGGAAGATGCCCAGCAGAGGCTCCGGGAGGAGGACGAAGAGCAGTGCCATGGCACCCATGTAGACCAGAGAGATCCTGAGGGCCGAATAGGTGCTCTTCTCCGCCAGGTCGGGCTTCCCCTTCCCTATATACTGCCCGACCAGGACGGATGTGGCCATGGAGAGTCCGATCATCGGCATGAAGGCGAGATGATCTATGGTCATCACGATATTGGTCACGGCGAGCTCGGTCTCTCCCAGGCGGCCCACGAGGAAGATGAAGAAGGTGAAGGCGCATACGTCTAGAAGAAACTGGATCCCGGCGGGGGTGCCATAGCGCAGGAGCTTTCGCATCAGCTCCCCGTCCCACCCGAAGTTCGCCCGGCTCTGGTACTCGGCGTATTTGGTACCGAAAATGAATCGGTAGAGGAGGATGGCCGGCGCGACCGCCGAGGAGACGACCGTGGCGATGGCCGCCCCCTCGATCCCCATCTCGGGGAAGCCCCAGTTGCCGAAGATGAGGCCGTAGTCGAGGAAGACGTTCACCACCGTGCCGGCCAGATTGGCCCACATGGTGGCCTTGGTGTCCCCGAGGCCGGTGAAGAAAGAGGCGGCCGCACTGCTCAGGGGAATGAGCCCGCCCCCCAACATGAGGATACTGTAGTAGCGCAGCTCTAGGTCGATGAGCTCGGGCGAGTGGCCGCCGAGCCTGAAGATGGCCGGGCCGACCGGGATGAACAGGAGGATCACCGGGTAGGCGAAGAGGCAGAAGAAAAGGCCCTGCCAGGTGGAGCGGGCGCACCGGTCAAGCTCACCGGCCCCGAAGTGCTGGGCCACCAGGGTGTTGGTGTAGCCCGCGATCCCCATAAAGAGGCAGATGATGGTGAAGGAGGTGATTCCGGCCGGCGTGGCCGCGGCGATGCAGGACTGGCTGTACCAGGAGAGGAACATCCGGTCCACGAAGTGCATCACGGTGATCGAGGCGGTGGTGAGGATCAGAGGGTAGGCGATATGAAGTACTTCGCGGGCCCCGCCGTGATCGGTTTGCGATTCGTGGAAATCACCGGCTGTGCCGGGTGTTGCAGGATTTTCGGTCTCGATCCGTGCCTCCGTTGGATGGGCGACCGCCGGTCGCCCCTACATTGCCCCGCCGCCGATGGACCGGACATCATATTGTCATCGAGCGGGTAGGGGCGACCGGCGGTCGCCCTGTATTGTCCCGCTGCTGATCGGTAGGGGCGCCATTCATGGCGCCCAGGGGTTGATGAATCAAACCCCTACGTCGCCCAACAATCCCTTACTGCCTGAACCAGCGGCAGCGCCCCTCCACGCACCCGCACAGGGTGTCGGCCAGCGGCGGGTAGCACTCGCATGTGGAGATGAAGCCAGGGGTCGTGTAGGCGTTGCAGTGATTACCGCAGCCGTTTTGCACGCACTCCCCGTCGTAGGTACACTCGTCATCCCTCTCCGGCAGCTCGAGGTGCTCCATGCCCGAGCCCGGATCGATGGCCGAGATCCTCTCCCCTTCCGGGTCGAAGTCGGGGACCGTCCAACAGCAGGGAGGACTGTACTCGGTGCACATCCACTCCGGAAGGCAGTCCGGCCCCTCCTCGCACCGCGGCTCTGCATAGCCCATCAGCTCCACATTGATCCCGAAGCAGTTGAGCCACTCGTCGGCGAATATCGCGGATAGTATCTTTGCGAGCTGTTCCGGGGTCAGCGTGTGGCAGCCGAGCATGAAGTGGATGCAGGCCTCGCCGGAGCCCCCCCCGCACAGGCCGGTGCCGAAGCCGATCACCCCGGGCACCTGGATGAGCTCGGGGTGACGGTCCGTGAGCGCCGAGATGTCGGACACGGTGTCCAGAGGCCGCCATCCGGGGTGCACGAGGAGATAGCCGTCCTCTTCAGGCCCCTCATAGAGGTCCATCAGGGCGATCGTGTCGATAAACTCACCCAGGACCTCCGGCTCGAGGCACGGCCTCGTTTCACATCCTAGGATGAAGATGAGCGGGGCGGAAACGAGGATGATGAGTAGGTGAATCAACGTCCTCTTTGTCATGGTTACCCTCCTTTTTCTCTTGTTCCAATGCTCTGTATCTGAACCGTAGCGCCGGCATCTTGCCGGCCACGCCCTCATCGGGCGAGGCAGACCACCCCTTACGATTCGATGACGCGGTCCACGATCGACCGCACCGCCTGTGCCACGGGCGACTCCTCTGGAAGGAGGCTCGTCGGGCGTCCCGTCTCGTCGAGGTGCCGGACCTCCTCGTCCTGGGGAATCGTGCCCACGAGCTCCAGGCCGGTCTCCCCGACCGCTTCGGTCAGCGCCGGATCGGGCTCGACCGGGTACCGGTTCACCACCAGGCCGCGCTTCCGAATCCGCGTCTCCAGCTCCTCGACCACCTCGGACACACGCCCGGCGGTCCTCAGGCCGCGCACGGTGGGGTCCGAGACGACGAGGAGAAAATCGACGTCCTCTACGGTCCGGCGAGAGAGGGGCTCCATGCCGGCCTCGTTGTCGATGACCAGGGTCTTGTAGGCGCCGGCGATGCGCCGGATGATCTCCCGGATCGTGTTGTTGGCAAAGCAGTAGCACCCGGGCCCCTCGGGCCGCCCCATGGCCAGCAGGTCGAAGTCCTTGCCCTCGGCGATGGCGGACTGGATCTTGAGGTCCAGATAGTCGGGCTTGGCCATGCCCGATGGGATATCATCTTCCCGCAAGGCCTCCCTTAGGTCCCCCACCGTGTCCGGCTTGGCCGCACCGAGCACCTCGTGGAGGTTGGTGTTGCTGTCGGCGTCGACAGCCAGGACCGGGCCCCGCCCCCGCCGCACCAGCTCCCGGATGATCAGCCCGGCCAGGGTCGTCTTGCCGGTCCCCCCCTTGCCTGTTATTGCAATCGTGTAGCTCATGGTGACTTTGTCCCTTGTGAATTTTATGTTGAATCGTGGGGTAATCGTAAAAAATAGGATACAGAAAGATGGGGCTTTTTACAATCCGGGCCTTGGACCCTTTCATCCAGACATCTGCGCGGCTTGCGTAGCTGATGGAGTGATATCGAAAGCCCTATTGGATTCATTCTGAAACGTCATCCCCGCGAAAGCGGGGATCCAGAAGATGCACTCGATTGTAGATTCCCGCTTTCGCGGGAATGACGGTGGCCATTGGATTTTGTTTGGTTGCGGCTTTGCCGCGATAGGGCTCGCGCAAACCTTACTCGAACTCCTTCACGGCCTTCAGCAGGGCCTCCTGTATGGGCTCGTCCCCCATCCAGTGTCCGGCCCCCTCGACGATGACGAGTTTCGATTCGGGAAGGAGCCGGTGCAGCCGGTAGGCGGTGGCGGGCGGGCAGATCATGTCGTACCGCCCGTTCACCAGGACGGCGGGGATGTGGCGGATCTTTTCGGCATCCCGGAAGAGCTGGCCCTCCTCCAGGAAGCAGCCGTTGGCCATGTAGTGATTCTCGAGGAGAGAGAAGGCGTAGAAATCGTGCTCTTCGAGGATCTCGTCGATCCGCTCGTCCGGGATTTCGAGGGTGCAGAGCTTGATCTCGTAGGCCCCCCATGCGTTGCTGTAGGTCTTCTCGGCCGGGTCCTCGCCCTGGATGAGCTCCAGCAGGTAGCCGGGAATAGGCCGCCTCTCCGGGTCGGGTAGGGCAGCGGTCAGTTTCTCGAAGGCCTCGGGAAAAAAGGGTCTCACGCCGCCGTGATAGAAGTGTTCTATCTCATCGTGCGTGGCGGTGAAGATCCCGCGCAGCACCATACCGCTCACGCTCTCCGGGTAGGTCTCGGCATAGGCCAGTCCCAGGGTCGCGCCCCACGAGCCGCCGAAGAGTACGACCTTCTTGAGCCCCAGGTGCCTGCGCAGGCGCTCGATGTCCTCCACCAGGTCCTGGGTGGTGTTTTCGCGCACCTCGGCGTAGGGCTTCGACCTCTTGGCCCCGCGCTGATCGTGCAGGACGATGAGGAACTTCTCGGGATTGAAGAAGCGCCGCATGTAGGAGGAGCAGCCGCTCCCGGGCCCGCCGTGAAGGACCATGACCGGCTTGCCTTGTGGATTTCCGCAGAGCTCGTAATAAAGCTCGTGAAGGTCCGAGACCTTGAGAAAGCCGCTCTGGAATGGCTCGATCTCGGACCACAGCTCCATGCCCTGCGCACTCTGCGCGACCTCGTTCTCATGGGAGTCTATCTTCGCGCATAGGCCGGCGCACCCGGCGGCAATCGGTGCAATAGATAAAAGGGAAAGGAAGATCCACGCATTTCTCTTCATCGGCATTCCTTTTTTCGGATTCATTACTCTGGAGGGTCGGCTTCCACACCGTCCGCGGTCCGGGTGGAACCGGCCCCTCCATTCTCTCGATGGTGGGGGAGGGGAGAGCGATTGCAAAGTGAATTCCTCGGCGGTCAAGTCGATGTTGCGAGGTACTCCTGGTTCTCATCAAAGGTCTTGCGGGCCTTCTGGGCGATCGCGTCGAATCGCTCTTCGGTGATCTTGACCTTCATGGCCCTGCGGATCTCCTCCAGGTCGGCGGGCCGCGGATCGACCCCGATCCCTTCGTGGTGACAGACACGATCGCCCAGGTAGACGGCCGAAGCCAGGGGCTGGGCCTCGCCCGCGGCCAGGGGCTGGTGGTGATGGCGGACGGCCGCGGCCATCGAGGGTGAGAGGCCCCATTCGTTTACGGCCAGCTCACCCAGGCGTGAATGGAATTGTGTGAGGATTGCGCCGATCAAATCAGGGGAGGGAATGTAATCCGGTGTGATCTCGCCCTGGATATCCTGGATCGCGTTCAGGGCTACAAGCTTTCCGACGTCGTGCAGGGCGCCTGCCAGCATGACCTCCTCGGACGAGGCGCCGAAGGGCTTTGCCAGCAATCGTGAGACAAGAGCGCAGCCGACCGAGTGCAGAGAGATCCAATCCGAGATCTCCTCGGCCCCCTCGACACAGAAGTCTCCGGTCCGGAGCGAGACCATACAGACCACACCGGGCAGCTCCCCGGCGCCAATCTCGATCACTGCATCCCGAACCGAGGCCGCCCCTTGTATGCTCCTGTACAGAGGCGCATCAGCGGCCTTGATGATCTTTTCAGCCAGCTCCGGGTCGGATTCCAGTAGATCGACGACCTCTTCGAGATTTACGTCTCCTTGCTCGTGGAGCTTCATGATCTCTGTTGCTGCGGGGGAGAAGTTGGGGATCTCGAAGTCGAGGGTGGCGATCCGTCGGCTGAGCTCCGCTGCTAGAAGGCGGCCCGGCTCGGAGGCGTCGGGCGATAGGGCCTCTTCCATCTCATTTTCGAGGTCTCCGGCAGGGGCCGGCAGGGAATCGGTCGAGGGGAGCGGCTCATCGGGCGGCTTATCATGAAGCGATGCACTCTCTTCCACGATATGAGGGTGGTCCATTTCATCGAGCTCTTTTTCTTCCTCTTCGATTTCGTCAAGTTGCGGGGGATGCTCTACGGTCTGAATAACGCCGGATTCCGGAAGGTCATTCCGGGCCCCGGAATCCTCTGCATCGAAAGGCTTCCAGTCCGGGACATCCCGGAGATTCCCCTCGCTCGAGAACAGCCGCTTGACGATACGACCTAGAAAAGCGGGCATTTTCAACCTCCCTGTTCGTGCACGGGTCGTTCGGGTATATTCAGTTCGGCTTGACCAGGATCTTGCCGTCGGCCCGCTCGATGGACTTGGCTATCGCCTCCACGGTCTCGCCCAGCTCGTAGCGGGAGGTGATGATCGGGGTCAGGTCGATCCGCCCGGCTGCGACCATACGGATGACGTTCGGGAAGGTCTCGTGGCCGGAGTGCCCTTGGGCGCCGAAGGCCTGTGCGCGGCGCACCTGGAAGGCCTCCAGGTACATGGGCACCCGCTGGGCCGCCCGGCCGATCTGGACCATCTTGCCGTTGATGGCCAGGGCCTTCTCCATCTCCGGGATCACCAGGTGCGGGACCCCGGCCGCCTCCACGTGGAAGTCAAAGCCCTCGCCCTTGCTCAGCTCCATCAGGACCTCGCCGGCCTGGACCTCGCGGGGATCGTAGACATAGTCGGCGCCCACCGCCTTGGCGAGCTCGAGTCTCTGCGGGGAGACCTCGAAGGCCGCGATGATCCCGGCGCCGGCGGCCTTGGCCAGGGCGATACCTGCCAGGCCGATCGGCCCCGCACCGAAGACGCTCACATAGTGGCCCGGGCGAAATCCGCCCGCCCGCTCGAACATCCCGTTGTAGGCCACGCAGGTCGGCTCGGTGAGGGCGCCGACCTCATAGGCCTTCTCCTCATCGCCGAACCGCTCGGCAATGGCGTCGATCTTCCAGCAGAATTTTTCGTCCACGGCGATGAAGTTGGCAAAGGCGCCGGGAATGGTGAAGCCGAGCTCCTCCAGGTTTGTACAGTGGTTGGGGTAGCCGTTACGGCAGGGAATGCAGCGGCCGCACCAGATCATCTCCTCCACCGTCACCCTGTCACCCGCCTTCAGCCCTGTGACCTCCCCGCCCACTTCGACCACCTTACCTGAGAACTCATGACCCAGGATGGTAGGAAATTTGGTCAGGCCGGGGTACAGGATGTAACCGTCCTCGTCGGTCTCATAAAAGTGCATGTCCGAGCCGCACACACCGCAGGCCTGGATCTCCAACACAACCTCTTCCGGACCTGGCGTGGGATCGGGCCAGTCGCCCACCTCCAGCTTGGGGTGTCTCCAGATGCTGTTGCCGGTGATCGCTTTACCCGTTTGTTTCTCCCATTCCGAGACCTCGTAGTCCGGCCTCGGGTCCCATTTGGCATCGAGTATCAAGCCCTTCATGTGAACAACCTCCTTTGATAATGCTGTAGTTCGTCAAGGGAAATATTCAATGAATCCGCATACGGAAAATGAATCACAACGGCCGAAAGAATACAAGAGACGATGGGCTGCGTGTGGGATCTCTTGCATTGCACCCCACCTCTTGATAGCCTGAAAAATGCCTTTTATCCTAAAAAGTTCATTGTTTTCGTGTTTTTTCGTGTAACTTCGTGGCTAAATCATTTTGGCGGCTCGACCGCGTTAAGAGGAAACAAATGGAAAACGAAAAAACCTTCGACCTCCTGCTCGTGGGCCACATAACGAAAGATCGCATCATCTCCCAGGACGGAGAGACGAGCTCGACCGGCGGCGCCGTGTACTACGGTTCCTTCCCTGCCTCCCTGTTCAGCGACAGCGTGGGCGTACTCACGAAGCTGGCATCCCGGGACCATCACATCCTCGAAGAGTTTCGCCGAGCCGGCATTCCTGTTTTTCCCAGAGAAGGCCGCGAGACCACGACCATTCAGAACATCGCCAAGTCGGCCGACTTCGAGAGAAGGCGCTTCATCGTCGATGCCGTGGCCGACCCCTTTTCGATTTCGGACTTTGGCGATATCCGTGCAAAGGTGTTTTTGATCTGCCCTCTCATGAAGGGCGAAAGCTCACTCGAGCTTCTAAAACAGCTCTCCCTTCGTGCGGAGATCGGCATCGATGTACAGGGGTTCATCCGGGTAAAGGACGGGAATACACTGCGCTCCTCTGACTGGCAGGACAAGGAGGAAGGCCTGTCCGCCGTGACCTATTTAAAGGCGGACAAACGAGAGACAGAAATACTGACCGGTATCGACGACGTGAGAGAAGCGGCCAGAGTCCTCTCTACTCTGGGGCCCCGAGAGATACTCGTCACCCACCAGGAAGGGATACTCCTCTACGCAGAGGGAAGATATTACTCGGCTTCCTTTGATGCAGAGAGGATCGTCGGGAGAACCGGCCGGGGGGATACAGCTTTCGCCACATACCTGGCCAAGCGATTCAGCTCCAGTCCTCGAGAGGCGCTCCGGTGGACGGCCGCCCTCGTATCAAGGAAACTGGAGCATCCGGGCCCGTTCAAGGGGCCCCTCGAGCTCGTTAAAAACAGCATGTCCCGACCCGGATAAACCGGGCCGGGACATGCACGTCCTAAGGCTCCCTTATCAGCGACCTTCCAAATGGTCGCTGATCTGCGTTGGAGAATTTCGTCTCTCTTAGTAAACAGAAATTAAAAATATAATATTAAATAATTGGTTACCAGCTCTCCCCTCACTTCCAAACCTTCCTGTATCTCTATCCCCTTCAAGCGTCTAACAGAGTCGAAATTCTCCAATTGATAAATTCTAGCCAATCCACCTTGGTGGATTGGCTAGAATTTACAGGCTGCCGGGTCGCCTGCACCGGACCCAGGCGGTATCACTGGCCTTCACTTCACCACCTACTGAGAGAGTCGACTGAATGGCTACCAGTCCAAGGTTCGGAATACTGTGCGCTAAAGGCAAATCGACGGGCACAAGCATGGCCGGAAGCTCTTGACTCCAGATAGGAAAGACCTGTCTTGTCGACCATACGAGTAGAGAGCCCTCCCACGTGGTAGCCTCGGGCGCCGCCATCGTAACGTCCACAAGCACCTCTCCTGCTACGAAGCGAGCCTCCATCTCCATAAAGAAGTCTATCGAATAGTTCGGGTCAACAGTAATCTCGACATTCGGGAAAATCGTGAACCGCCCGTCTGAGACCTCGAAATGTAATTGATGGGGGCTGGCTACGCTGTACCCATTCGGCGGCGCCCACCGGAAGATGTGCGTATAAGGATCGAATGTGCACTCATCATCCGGGTTGGGCACCTCCCATGGCGCCGGCACATACTCCCCGTTCAACATGGCATTGTAAAAGAGCCTGTCTCCATCTCCATCGCTCGCCTGAATCTGAACCTCGATGATCTCATCTTCCACTACGGTCGCCGTGAACGGCTCGGTCAGGGGAATCCCATCCGCCGTGACCCAGTCCACTTCCGGGGGTTGGATCGCATTTACATCGAACATTACGATCGGGGAGATCGTGAACCGTCCGTCCGTCACCTCGAAGTTCAGCTGGAAGGGGTTGAACCCGCTCATCCCGACCGGCGGCGCCCACCGGAAGATGCGCGTGGTCGGGTCGAAGGTGTATTCCGTGTTCGGGTCCTCCACCTCCCACGGCGCCAGCACCGGCGTGGCGTTCACATAAGCTGCGTAGATGAGCATATCCCCGTCCGCATCACTCGCCTCGATCTGAATCTCTAAGAACTGCTCCTCCGTCGCATTCGCCGTGTACGGCTCGGTCAGCGGAATCCCGTCGGACGCAATCCAGTCCACTTCCGGCGGGTGGATCGGCTCTATATCGAACATCACCACCGGGGAGACCGTGAACCATCCGTCCGTTACTATGAAATTCAGCTGCATGGGACTGGCCTGGCTGTACCCAACCGGCGGCGCCCAACGGAAGATGCGCGTAGTCGGATCGAAGGTGTACTCCGTGTCCGGGTCCTCCACCTCCCACGGCGCCAGCACCGGGGTTGCGTTAACCGTCGCGCTGTAGGTGAGCGTGTCGCCGTCCACGTCGCTCGCCTGGATCTGAACCTCGAAGAACTCCTCTTCCACAACGCTCGTCGTGTACGGCTCGGTCAGCGGGACCCCGTCGGACGTGATCCAGTCCACCTCCGGCGGGTGGAGTGGGTCAATGGTGATCGAAACAGGCGGGTAGATCGTGAAACGTCCGTCCGTTACCTCGAAATTCAGCTGGAAGGGGCTGAACTGGCTGTACCCTAACGGCGGCGCCCACCGGAAGATGTGCGTGGTCGGGTCGAAGGTGTACTCCTCGTCCGGGTCCTCCACCTCCCACGGCGCCGGCACCGGTACCGCGTTGACCATCGCGCTGTAGGTGAGTGTGTCTCCGTCCGCATCGCTCGCCTCGATCTGCACTTCGATGAACTCTTCCTCCACTACGCTCGTCGCGTACGGCTCGGTCAGCGGAACGCCGTCGGACGTGATCCAGTCCACCTCCGGCGGATGGATCGGCTCTACATCGAACATCACCATCGGGGAGACCGTGAACCGTCCGTCCGTTATGATGAAATTCAGCTGGAAGGGATTGAACTGGCTGAGCCCAACCGGCGGCGCCCACCGGAAGATGCGCGTAGTCGGGTCGAAGGTGTACTCCGTATCCGGGTCCTCCGCCTCCCACGGAGCCGGCACCGGATTCGCGTCGACCGTTGCGCTGTAGGTGAGTGTGTCACCGTCGGCATCGCTCGCCTGGATCTGAACCTCGAAGAACTCTTCCTCCACAGCGCTCGTCGTGTACGGCTCGGTCAGCGGGACCCCGTCGGACTTAATCCAGTCCACCTCCGGCGGGTGGATCGGATCTATATCGAGCATCACCTTCGGGGAGACCGTGAACAGTCCGTCCGTTATTATGAAATTCACCTGCATGGGACTGGCCAGGCTGTACCCAACCGGCGGCGCCCAACGGAAGATACGCGTAGTCGGATCGAAAGTGTACTCCGTGTCCGGGTCCTCCGCCTCCCACGGCGCCGGCACCGGATTCGCGTTGACCGTCGCGCTGTAGGTGAGGGTGTCGCCGTCGGCATCGCTCGCCTGGATCTGCATCTCGATGAACTGCTCCTCCACAACGCTCGCCGTGTACGGCTCGGTCAGCGGGAATCCGTCAGCCGTGATCCAATCCACATGCGGCGGATGAATCGGCTCTACATCGAACATTACGATCGGGGAGACCGTGAACCGGCCGTCCGTGATTATGAAATTCAGCTGGAAGGGATTGAACTGGCTGTACCCGACCGGCGGCGCCCAACGGAAGATCTGCGTATTCGGATCGAAGGTTTCCTCCTCGTCCGGGTCCTCCACCTCCCACGGCGCCGGCACCGGATTCCCGTTGAGCGTCGCGCTGTAGGTGAGGGTATCGCCATCGGCGTCGCTCGCCTGGACCTGTATCTCGATGAACTCCTCCTCCCCGGCGAGCGTCGTGTACGGCTCGGTCAACGGATACCCGTCGGACGTGATCCAGTCCACCTCCGGCGGATGGATCGGCTCTACATCGAACATCACCA
>CAZFWM010000022.1:0-15500 GCA_964522545.1 uncultured Thermodesulfobacteriota bacterium | reverse complement strand
CGCGTAGTCGGATCGAAGGTGTACTCCGTGTCCGGGTCCTCCACCTCCCACGGCGCGAGCACCGGATTCGCGTTGACCGTCGCGCTGTAGGTGAGCGTGTCACCGTCGGGATCGCTCGCCAGGACCTGCACCTCGAAGAACTCTTCCTCCACAACGCTCGTTGTGTACGGCTCGGTCAGCGGGACCCCGTCAGACGTGATCGAGACCACCTCGGGCGGGTGGATCGCCTCTATGTCGATCAGCACATCGGCATGGGCGACCATGGTCCCATCCGAGACCTTGAGGACGAGCTCATAGGGACCGGTCTCTTCGGTCCCATACAACGGACTCCATCGGAACAAGTGGGTCTCGGGATCGAAGGTGAATGTAAGGTCAGGGTCCTCTACTTCCGAAGGGGCCAGGACCTCGGCCAAATTCAACTGGGCACTGTATGTGACCGTGCCCCCGTCAGGATCGTGGCCCTCGATATAGATCTCCAGGAGCTCCTCCTCGCTTATAGTAACCCCGTAAGGTTCGGACAAAGGCACTGCATTCGCCGTGACGGAGTCCACAACCGGAGCTTTTCCGGTAACGCATTTCTGAATACTGATCCCACAAGTGGCGGCGTAAATGGTATCCGGATACTCCCAGTCGATGACCAGCCTCTGCATATTGTACTGATACAGTTCCTTATTGAATGGGGCCCAGTGATCACCCCCGTCGATGGAGGAATACACCCCCATGAGCCAGCTGGCCACAAACACGCGATTCGGATCCTCCGGGTTAATGGCAATGTCACAGGCCTGAAAATATCCTTCCGGCCTGGGCAGCCCCCAGCTCTTGTCCTGCCAGGTCATTCCCCCGTCTGTGGATATAAACACCCCTTCCATGGTAGACACGAAGACTTTTTCAGGGTTGCTGGCGTCATTTTTTATGGAGAAGACAGCGCTGGTAATCTCCGTCTCCCCCGTCCGGAACCAGCTCTGAAGATCGGAATCCCACGCATAGACCCCCCCGGCCTCTCCTTCCGGGTCCCAGAGCATATAGGTCTCAATCCCATCCGAGTCCCGGGTCCCGGCGACGAGGGGCTCATGGTTTTCGTCAAAAACCAGGGAGGTGACGCTCATCTCTCCCAGCCCACTGCTCAATGAGGCCCACGTGTTGCCATTGTCCACGCTCTTCAGGACTCCCAGCTCCTGAGTCGCGAGATATATTAATCCATTCCCCCTTGGATATACCCGCCAGATACCCATACCCACTGTAGAAGGAACTTGCGTTCCCGGCCCTTCATTAATTGTAGCGTCCGGATCGATGGTGGTCAGATCGACCGACCAGAGGCCCCTCTCGTTCGGCCAGTCCCAGGCCGGGTTTCCGGTGGCATAGTACATAATATCGGGATTCGACGGGTCTCCGGCGACGTCCCAGATGTAAATCAGCCCTTCATTGATGACAGGTATGAAATATGTCCAGCTAGCGCCCCGATTGAAAGACAACTCCAGGGCCCCTTCACTGGTCGTGGCCAGGATCGAGCCATCCGTGGGGTGCTGGGCCAAGGCATTCGTGTTGAGCGCATCCAGCCCCTCTACCTTTCTTTCCAAGGAGGCGCCCCCATCCGTGCTCTTATATACACAATAAACGCCCCCGCTCGTCATGTAGTAATTCTTCGATCGCGTCGACGGCCCGTTTCCGATTACCTCTGAGGGATCGATGGTTATCCCATAAGGGCCGGTATGCGGGATGACCTCTGGCCAGGAGACGAGATCCACCCAGGTGTCTCCTCCGTCCTGGCTCAAAAAAAGCCCGCCGAGATCCTGGTCCGGGTCGGCCTGAAAGAATGCGGACTCGGTCCACTGATTGCCGGGAAAGGCGCTGATCCAGATATAGTCGGAATTGTTGGGATCGACGGCGAGATAATAGGGCAAAGGCGGGTAATCGTCCTCAAGGGGTAAGGGGTAAGGCATCGCCTCCCATGAGTCTCCACTGTCGATGCTCTTGTACACCCAATCCTTCTTGGTGCAAGCGTACATGGTATCCTCGGCGTTCGGATCAAACGCCAGCTGCGTAATTTCAAGCCCCAGGGGCACGCTCAGACCGTTGTTGGCGGGAGCCCACTCCCCCAGATCCACATCATACTTGTATATGCCGTCGTCACCTTCTCCATAGGTTGCGACAAAGAGATCCAGGGTTGCGGGATTCTGATAAATAGTTGAGATATCGGCGTAGGGATAAGGAATGCCATCAGAAAAGGCATCCCAGGTCGCGCCGCCGTCCAGGCTCCTGTATACGGCCGAAGAGATGTCGGAGATACTCCCCACAGTCGAGTAGGGTGCGCCTTTTTGGACGCTGGCATAGACGATCTGGGAATCGGCGGCGTCCACCACGACGTTGCGGATTTTCCAGTCATCTTCGGGGATGCCTTCATTGATCTCGACCCAGGAGTCCCCGCCGTTCACGCTCTTGAAAACCCCGCGGAGCGATCCCACGTACAGGACCTGATTATCTGAGGGGTCTATACAGAGCGAGTAGGAGAGCATGCCCAGGACTTCAGAGCTTCCGGGGGTCATTCTATCGATACTGAACCAATTCTCACCCCCGTCCGTGCTTTTGTGGATTGTATACATGACCACGTACAGGGTCTGGGGATCCACCGGATCGACGTAGATCCTGTACCGATCGCCCCCCCATGGCCCTATGCCGTCCCAAGCATCCGTTGAAGGACCTGCATGGGCAAGGGGCGCAGAGAACAGCAGACCGCAAACAAGCGCAAACCCCATTAATGATTCGCAAAAGCCCCCTACTTTTCTCATCTGTCGTTCCTTTCGATTTTAATGGCTGCGATTCTCGATCCCGCTCCACGACGAGCTGGATCGAACCGGCATTCACAGAAGGTCAAGGCATGGACTGGCTGGCCATATCGACGACCCGAGAAGATGAGCCTCGACCGGTCGCAATTGCTGCTGAGGTCTTCTTTTATGATCTGGAGGAACCGCCTGGCTGCTGAGGCAATGCTAGGAAGTCCGTCGATCTTAATTTTGGCTACGACTCTCTTTGGAAAAGAAATGTCGCGATTCATAGTCACTCATTTCTTCTCCCCCTTAGTGGCACTATGAGCAAATAAAATGCCACCCACTCTCAAAGGATAGGTATATATATAGTTCTTTGAATACGAATGGTTAAACGGCTTAAATTACTTCAATTGAAACCTATGAAAGCTGACAGAAGGGAAATTGTGTAAGAGGCGGTTACACTATCGTAACCATGAGAGAATGTAGGATTCTGGGCAGAGGTCTGGATTTTCAGATTTCTTCGATCACGGGAGTCTCGGGCTCATCGGCCAGGCAGAGCCAGCGCAGAATGATGTAGCCCTCGCGGTGACCGGCCGTATCGAGCCGGTTGGGGTGATCATGGGGCCGGTCGGATACGATGATCTCGTAGGTCCCGTCCGGCTCGAGCCGGATCCGGGAATCGTTGAGGGAGACTGTGTGGTGCAGGAAATCGTAGGATTCGAGCCAGACATTCACAAGCGAAAGATTCCAGTAAGTTGCCTTGTGTCTGCGACCCCGGATCCGCAGGGCGCCGCCCTCAGGGAGGCGATACCAACAAAGCCGGTAAATATTGTCCGGGGTGGGTAAGAGCTGACGTGCGTTGATCCCGTCCCACTCCACTCCGCCTAGGAAGCGGTTCGGCTCCGCCTGCCTGAAGACCGCCGCGACCCCGATGGTGCGCTGGAAGTAACCCCGCATCATCTTTTCCGCTCTCAGAATCTGCTGCTCCAGCTGCTCTGTCGATAGCGGCTGCGGCGGCGGGGCACCACCGACAAGCTCTATGGTCGGCTCGATTCGAGGATCGCTCCGGGGATCGTGAAAGTACTGGCGCATCTGGACCATCTGGGCGTCCCGGTCGGCCTTGAGCCAATTCATGCCGGCATGCCCCGGAGGATCGCCCGAAATCCAGAGGGAGAAGTCGCCGTCCGGCCCGACGGCCATCTCATCGCCGCGCAGATGGGCGACGGGGCGGGTGCCCCGGCCGTAGAGGACGAAGGAGAAGTAGAGCGGGTCCTTGCAGTACCCGCGCACGAGGTAGGCCCGGCCCGGCCCGCACCGCAGGGGTGCCCGAAGGTAGAGGGTGTCCGGGTTGTCCAGGAAGAGCTTGCGCCACGGAGTCAAGAACCGGTGGAATCGGGGGTGCTCGGGATCCGCGTGCTCCACACAAATATCCCAGGCCATTCCCAGCACGCGCATCAGGAACCGGCGCCCTTCGATTCGGTCGATCTCAGAGGACGAAGCGGAGCTGAGAGTCAAGAAGGCATCGATCTTGTCCTCGAGCTCACGCGCCGTCTCAAGAAGTCGATTGTATGCAGCGGAGAGGGCAGACCGTGAGATTTCAGAACCGTGGGTCATTTAGGCCTTTCGTCAATAGATTCACACGGATTACGTAGAAATTCTCGGAAGGTCCGGAGCAAGGAGTCTCACACAAAGCCACGAAGCCACAAAGGAAAATATAAATCTTCGTGCCTTTGTGAGAGGATAAAATAATTGCGGCTCGACCGCGCTGGTATTTCCTCGGGCCGCCTACAAGCCGAGGCGCTTTGCAAGCGCCTGGTGCTCTTCGCCGATCTCTCGGGGAAGCCGGGCGCCCAGCCTTTCGAAGTGCGCCTTCTGAAGCTCGACTTCCGCAGCCCAGTCCTCCCGGTCGATCTCGAGCAGCTCCTCGAGAATCTCGGGGGGCAAGTCGAGCCCTGTTGTGTCGAGCCCGCCCGAAGCGGGAACATAGCCGACCGGGGTCTCGATCGCCTCGCCCCCCCCTTTGCTCCTTTCGATGGCCCACAAGAGGGCTCGCAGATTCTCACCGAACCCGGGCCAGAGAAACTTGCCGTCCGGCCCTGTTCGGAACCAGTTGACGTGGAAGATTTTCGGCGGATCGGATATGCGCCGGCCCATGTTGAGCCAGTGACCAAGGTAGTCACCCATATTATAACCCGCAAAGGGAAGCATCGCCATGGGATCGCGTCTCACCTCGCCCTGCTTGCCGTACTGGGCCGCCGTGCGCTCGCTCGCCATCTGAGAGCCCACGAACACGCCGTGCTGCCAGTCGAAGGACTGGTAGATGAGAGGCGCGACCCGGGTCCTGCGGCCGCCGAACAGAATCGCGGAGATCGGCACGCCCTGCGGATCCTCGAACTTTGGCGAGACGCAGGGGCACTGGCTGACCGGGGCCGTGAATCGGCTGTTCGGGTTGGCCCCCGGCTCCCCTTTTGCCGGAGTCCAGGGCTCACCTTTCCAGTCGATGCCGCTCTCCGGCACAGGCCCGTCCATCCCCTCCCACCAGACCGTATTGTCCGGCCTCATGAGAACATTGGTAAAGATGCTGTTGCGTTTGATGGTCTCCATGGCATTGGGATTGGACTTGTAGTTGGTGCCCGGAAGGACACCGAAGAAGCCGTTCTCCGGGTTGACCGCCCAGAGCCGCCCATCCTCACCGATGCGCATCCAGGCTATATCGTCGCCCACCGTCCAGACCTTGTACCCCTCCAGCGATTTGGGCGGGATGAGCATGGCAAGATTCGTCTTGCCGCACGCGCTGGGGAAGGCGCCCGCCACATAGTTGATCTCTCCGTCCGGGCTTTCGATGCCGACGATGAGCATATGCTCGGCGAGCCAGCCTTCGTTTCTCGCAAGGTAGCTCGCGATTCTCAGAGAGAGGCACTTCTTGCCGAGGAGCACATTGCCGCCGTAGCCGCTGCCCACGCTCCATATGGTGTTGTCTTCCGGGAAGTGCATGATGAGGCGCCTGTCCAGGTCGAGCTCCGCCTTGCCGTGGAGGCACCGGGTGAAATTGTCGGACTCGCCGAGCTCGTCGACGGCCACCTTTCCCATGCGCGTCATGATGCGCATGTTGAGTACAACATAGATGCTGTCGGTCAACTCGATGCCTATCTTGTTGAAGGGCGAGCCCGGGAGGCCCATGATGAATGGCACCACGTACATGGTGCGCCCCTTCATGGAGTCGCGAAAAATGTCGCCCGCCTTTTGGTATGCCTCGGCGGGGGGCATCCAGTTGTTCATTGGGCCGGCTGTGTCCTGTTCGTTCGTGCAAATGAAGGTGAGGTTTTCCGTCCGCGCCACATCATTCAAGGCCGTTCGGTGATGCACGCAGCCAGGCAGAGTTTTCTGGCTCAACAATTCCAGCTCGCCCGTACCGAGAGCCTCCTGGGTGAGGCGCTCCTTTTCCTCTTCGGATCCATCGCACCAGACGACCCGGTCGGGCCGGCACAGGGCGACGCACTCGTCTATCCAGTCGGTCACGGCTCTGTTCATGTCTCCTCCAAAGCGTGGGCAGAGGCGGGCCTCATGCCTCTGATTTAGGGACAGATCTGTGTGTCTGCCCATGTTGGATGATATTATCTCCAGACTACCGGTCCTACGTCGATGGAGTGAATTAAGCACAGTCCCGGGAGAAGGTCAACCGGGAATATCCTTTTGGTTGGACCTGTGACGATAAAAGGGACTGTAACAGATGGCCCCAGCGCGAGTTGGCATATTACATCCTGATGTGGCAAAGTAAGGCCATCCTGTCCGGTTGAATCCAGGCTTCCTTCCCCAGTCGCCTTGAATCATTTGCCGGGGCAGGACTGAAGCCGGCTGAAAGAAATCCAATCAGGCAACCATAGCGACCTTATAAATGAAAAAGCTCATAAAAAGAATGATGCGGCCGTATATGCGGCCTAACAAAATGAAAAGACTGTTAAAAAAAATATCGTTTATTGTAATAGGGCTTTTCCTGTTGGAGTTGTTTCTACAGGCCGGCGGTTTCATATACGTGAATAAAAGGAATCAGGAGAATCTATCGGAGAATGACGGAGAGATCCGCATATTGTGCCTGGGTGAGTCAACAACTGCGGAAGGGGGGATGTACTCTTGGCCTTCACAACTGGAAACCTTACTAAACCAAAACAGGTCCGAAATAAAATTCAAAGTAATCAATCGAGGAAAGGATGGAACGAACACTGCGTTCATATTGTCTGAGCTGGAGAGTAACCTCAATAAATATACCCCTGACATCACTGTAACAATGATGGGTTTCAATGATTCTATAGATCAGCTTAACATGCAATATAATTATAGTTTTCCAAAGTCCGTTCTTGAAAATATCCGGCTGTACAAACTGATCCGTCTGCTTGTGAAGAACCTACGATTACAAGCTGGTCCATTTCTTGGGAGCAATGAGATTGAGGGTAACGCGATCGATCAGAAGGAACCCAAGGCAGACCGGCCCGTTCATGGGAGCAAAGTCAGGCCAGAGGAGTCCATGAATCTCGACCCAGATTACCAAAATTATATGCATCTTGGCTATTTCTATCAAAATAATCATATGTTCGAAGAAGCGGCTGATATGTTTCATAAAGCCCTGAAAATCAATCCTGATAGCGAATTGATTTTCATCCACTTAGGTCAAATTCACCGCTACACCCACAATTTCGAAGAAGCCGAGAAGATGTACAAAAGGGCATTGGAGATCAACCCCAGGGAGAGACATATCTATATCGAGCTGTCGCGATATTATACTGATCAACGAAAGATCAAGGAGACGGAGAGAATATTGATACGGGCAATTCAAGCCCTTCCGAATGATGAAAAATTTTATATCGAGCTGGGCAATCATTACTTCTATACATTTCAGTACGAAAAGGCCGCTGAAGCCTATGAACGAACCTTGGAAATAAATCCTCTTAATTATCATGCCTATAACAGACTGGGCCTCTCCTACTCGCATATGAACATTCCTACAAACGAGCTTGAACGCTTCTATGAGAAGAAGGGGCATTCTTTCCGCAAAATAAATGACATCGACCCAAAAGATATAACACTACACCATTACAATATCCTCTACGAAAAACTCAGACGAAGAGGGGTAAAATTAATAGCAATGCAATACCCCCTTACGGAGGTTGAAGAACTCAAGAATATGTTCAAAGGCGACGAGGAAATTATTTTTGTAAGCAATGAAGAAATTTTTTCAGAAGCTTTGGATTCGGCGAATTATGATGAATATTTTATCGATCGATGTTATGGGTATTTCGGTCACGCCAGCCCCAAAGGAAACCAACTGATAGCAGCGAACGTTGCATCCGCTATTTTAAACGAGCTTTTAGATACTGAACCCTAAGTGGCCCGATTCTTCTACTTCAATTCGATGTGAGCCGCAACAGCGAAGTGGTCTGACGGGTCCTTTCCAGGTATGTCGTAGGTGTACATGTCCACGGCCCAGAGGTCACAGGCGACGCTGCGATTGGCCACGAAGATGTGGTCGATCCGCCCTGCTGGATCGAAGACCCGGGGATCATCGTCCCTTGCAAGGACCTCGTGGCGCAGAGCAAGATCATAGGTGTTCAAAAGCCTGAAGGGTTCGCCCCCATCCGGCCCTGGCAGCCCCTCAACGAGAATGAGGTAGGCCTCCCGCTCGGGCCTGGAGTTGAAGTCTCCTGTGATTACAACAGGAAGCCGGCCCGCCAGTTCTTTGGTGCGCTCTAGGAACAGAGGAGCGCTCATCTCCTGGCTCGGGCTGGTGTTGTCGAAGTGGGTGTTTACGAAGAGGAACTCGCGGCCCGTGGTCTTCTCGCGCAGCCGGGCCCAAATGACCATCCTGGGAAAAAAGTTGATTCCAAATCTATGGTCAAAGCCATTTCAACGCCTCCATTCTTGCGGCAATGGATTAAACCCGAAAAATGCAGTAGGCACCTACTGCGGATTGAAAAGCCTTTCTGCAACGCTTGTTTCGCTAAGGTTTTCTACGCCTCGCTACGGCGCCTATTGCATTTTTCGGGTTAAAAAATAATATATTGGGCTTTTCATTGAACGTGGTATTCATTCGATCAGACATTTCGGAGGACCGATGTTTCGCTATAAGCACAGGGTCAATTACTCGGACACGGACGTCAGCGGCTGGATCTACTACTCCAAGCCCCTCGAGTGGATGGAGTGGTGTCGCGTCGAGTTCTTTCGCAACCGATACGGGAGCATCATCGAGTTCGGAAATCAGACCGGGATAACGATCTTCCCCGCCTCGTTGCAGGTCAAATACCGCAAAGGGATCTTCTTCGACGACGAGGTGGATCTCGAGCTCAGGGTCAAGGAGATCCACAACTACAGCTTCGTCTTCACCTACACCCTGCTCTGCAGGGGGGATACGGCCATCACGGCCGAATTGAACATGGTCGTGGCCGACGGCAAGACGAACCGCCCCACCAAAATCCCCGACCCGGTGAGGGAGTATCTCGAGGAGCACCTCGAGCCGGGCCACGATTAGCCCGGTCGAACGGCGGGCAGGGTGTCGGCCGATGTTCCCGGCCTCAGCACCTGGACCGGCACGACCGATCCGGCCTCGATCACATCCACGCCTTCCGGGACCTTGATGAGCGCTTCGGCCTCGGCCATGGAAAGCAGCCGGCTCTCCGGCCGATGCGGCGTGACCTGAAGCTCCCCCCCCTTCCGGCTCAGGAGGGCGTGTACGAACTGGGTCCATCTCCTGTCGCGACCCCGGACCTCCCTTACGAGCCGCGCATGCATCGTGGGAAAAGGCATGCGTCGCACACCGGCCATCTTGAGAATGCCGGGAAGGGCCAACTGGAGAAAGGCCATCTCGTTCGAGGGCGGGCCGCCTGGGAGGCAGAAGGTCGGACGGCCATCCCAGAGCCCGAAGGCGATGGCCTTGCCGGGGCCCATTCGCACCCGGTGGTATACCTTCCTCCACCCGAGACGATCAAACAGGCCCACCACAAGATCCTTCCTACTCGTCCAGGCGCCCCCGCTCGTGAGGAGCGCGTCAGCCCCGTCCCGCATCCGGCGGAGAGAGTCGGCCAACAGTTCCTCCGAGTCGCCCACGATCTCGGACCGGACCTCCCCGATCCCGAAGGTGTGGAGCCACGAGGAGATCGTAACCAGGTTGCTGGCAAAGAGCTTCCCCGGCTCGAGCGCACGACCGGGGGCCACGACTTCGTCTCCGGTGGCGATGATCGCCACCCTCGGCCTGCGCACAACCTCCACCTCCTGGATACCGGCCGCGGCCAGGAGCCCCAGGTGAGCCGGGCCGAGCTCGTCGCCGCGAGAAAAGACCGGCCGGCCGGCCCGGACATCCGTGCCCCGGGAAAGGATGTTGCGCCCGGGCCCGGCGTCGAGGCGGATGCGCACGAGCCCTTGCTCCTCATTACAAAATTCCCCCGCCACGACGGCATCGGCTCCTTCCGGGATCGGTGCGCCCGTAGTGATGCGTATCGCAGTGCCGTGTCCAACGCTCCCCGTGCCGGGCGACCCGGCGGCTGCCTCGCCCGTCACCTTCAGGGTCCGCGGCGATCCGGCCCGAGCCCCATCGACGTCTCCGGAGCGCACGGCATAGCCGTCCTTCAGGGATGCATCAAGCGAAGGGGAGTCGACAAGAGCACGAACATCCGAGGCCAGAACCCGGCCAACGGCCTCACAGAGATCGATCCGCTCAGTCCCCAAAGGCTCAATACCTTCAAGAGTAAGAGCCAACGCCTCCTCAAAACCACATAAACTCATAATAGGTAATACCTCAACAGATTTCGCTTCTCATTGACTCACCCTGAAGGAAGGGCCTTTTCGCGAACATCAGACGGGATTTTTGGGGACCCGCCTTGGCGAAGGGGAACGCCCCCGAAGGGGCGAATCGACATGTCTGAGGCTCCGGATTCTTCATGAAGAATCCGGGCCGAGTTGTCGATTCGAGTGGACCGTAGCCAAAGACGGGTCAAAAATCACGTCCCGAGAGTGAAAAGGCCCTTCCTTCAGGGTGAGTCAACGGTAGCGCCCTAGCCCGA
Source organism: uncultured Thermodesulfobacteriota bacterium (assembly GCA_964522545.1). GTDB lineage: Bacteria > Desulfobacterota > DSWW01 > CAZFWM01 > CAZFWM01 > CAZFWM01. The sequence goes on along the minus strand of CAZFWM010000022.1, from coordinate 4,687 downwards.
AAAGAGGTGCACCGTAACCGGATCGTCCGGCCCAAGAACGCTAACCTCCCGCGGCACCTCCGCCAGCCCCTCGCCGCGCACCATTGAGCTCAGAACGCCCGATCCCTGGGCCGCGGACGGACTGAGAACGCATCGCCCGCCGCTCCTGTCGATCACCACCCGCACCCACTCCATCCGGCCCGGCTTCTTCCGGTACCCCTTCGCAAAGGTGCCGGTCACCGTAGGCCGATAGATGTCCCGGAACCCGAGCATCCTGCGAATGATAGGCCTAACATAGACCTCGAAGCAGACCATCACCGAGACCGGATTGCCGGGCAGGCCGAAGAAGAGCACATCGCCCACAGCACCTCCCACCATCGGCTTACCCGGTTTCTGTGCTATCGCCGTGAACAGGATCTCGGCGCCGGCCTCACCGACAGAATCCTCCACAAAGTCGAGATCCCCCATCGAGACCCCTCCGGATGAGATCACCAGGTCGCAACGGCCGAAGGCCTCTGTAAAGGCGTCCCGAAGGCGTGTCGGGTCGTCAGGCACGATGTCGAACTCCACCGGCTCGGCACCCGCCTCCAGGACCTGAGCATACAGGCTGTAGGCGTTCGAATTCCTGATCTTTCCGGGAGGAAGATCTTCGCCCGGCTCGACGAGCTCATCACCGGTGATCAGGATACCCACCCGCGGCCTCGAAGGGACCTTCACCTCGGGATGGCCCACAGCGGCGATCAGACCGATGAGCGCAGGCGTGAGGAGATCGCCTCCCTCGGCGATCCGGTCCCCCTCCCGCACATCCTCCCCGGCCCGACGAATGTTCTCTCCCTCGACCACCTCGGACAGGATCTCCACCTTTTTACCATCCGTACGGGTCTCTTCGACCATTCGGGTCTCTTCGACCATGATGACCGCATCGGCGCCCGGCGGCACTGGCGCACCCGTCATGATCTTCATCGCCTGTCCGGCGGCGATTCCAGATTCGGCCCACTCCCCGGCGGGGAGGAATCCCACGTTCTCGATCGAGACCGGCCGGTCAGGAGAGGCCCCGGCCGTCTCCACCGCGCGAACCGCATAGCCGTCCATGGCCGAATTATCGAATGGGGGCACGTCGTGCCGGGCCCGCACCTCAGAGGCAAGGATGAGGCCCAGTGCCCCTTTCAACGGGACCAATTCAGGCTTTCCGGAGCGAGCCTGATCCAGCATCATCCGACGCGCATCTGTCCAATCGATCATCTTCATACCCCTCTCTTTAAAAAAAGGCGTGTCTGTGCATCTAAGTGGCCCGGTTCATAAATACAAAGGTACGATATTATAAGCAACCGTCCAATTTGTGGGAAGATAGCAAATAAATTCTTGATATTTTACTTTTTTTGTAATAAATTCATCCTTATCATAATCAATATAAGAGGAAGTTCTTTTCTTTTATAAGACTTTCACCCGCAAAAACAGCCCCCCAAAACCCAAGCAGGGAGGAAAAGATGCGCTGTTTGACCAAATCCATGATCCTCTTGATCTCCATATTTTTCATTCTTTCCTCAGCCGTCCAGGCAGTCTGGATCCCTGTGGATGAAATGACGGAGAGTGCCCCACGAACATTTGTCCTCACAGATGACGCCGTACGCACAGTACTGGAGGTTGAGGTCCCCGGATTCGACCTGACCGAGCGTGATCTGGAGGGAACGACCTATCATGAGCTGTCGATGCCTGAAGGGATCACCACACGGGAGCCCGGCATTGCCCAGATGCCCTACGTCCTGGTCAAGGTAGCTCTTCCGGATCATCTCGACGTCCTTATTGGAGAGATCGAGGCCGACTATAAACCGATCAAGGGGTCATACCTTGTGCTGCCGGCCCCGGAGCCGTCCACCGACCCGGACCCGGGAGAGACTTTCAGCCCGGATCTGCAGTTCTACGGCAAGGACGCCTGGTACCCCTCTGAGCCGGTGAGCCTGGACAAGCCGGCCATTTGGCGGGACGTGCGGTTCCTCAATGTCCGGGTCTATCCGGTCCGCTACAATCCCGCCCGGAAAGCCCTCGAGGCCGCCGACACGGTAAAAGTCACCATCCTCTATTCCGGCCTCACAACCTCCCCCAAGATACGCCGAAATTTTCGCATCGCGCCTCAGATGCTAACTCAATATGAAAAGACCTTCATCAACTACCACTCCTGGAGCTCATCACTGCCGCCGGTCCGGGAGGTGGATGATGGGACGAAATACCTGATCATCGCCAAGGACTCTTTCGCTCCCTTTCTCCAGGACTTTGCCGACTGGCAGACCTCCCGTGGGCTCCAGGCCGACATCGTCCCGCTCAGCGAGGCGGGCGCCAGCGAAACCGCTCTCAAGGCGTTCATCGCGGACGCATACAACACCCACGGGATCGAATACGTCCTCCTCGTCGGGGACGTGGGCGACATCTGGATTCCCTTCGATTCGGGATACCCCTCGGATCACTGGTACGCCTGCGTGGACGGCACCGACCTCTATGCGGACTTGGGGCTCGGGCGGATCTCGGCCAACACGGATGCCGAGCTCACCCACCAGCTCAATAAGATCCTCACCTACGAACAGACCCCGCCGGACGGCTTCTGGATCGAGAATGTCATCCTCTGTGCCCATGAGGAGGGGGCCCCGGGCAAGTACACGGGATGTAAGGAGGAGATCCGCGAGTACGGCTACCAGGTCCAGATCCCCAACTTCACCCCCCTGTACGCCTCCGAAGGGTCCGACGCCGGGGATGTGAGCGCAGCGATCAACGCCGGCCTGGGGATCGTCAACTACCGGGGCCACGGCAGCGAGACCGCGTGGAGCTGGAGGGGAGGGTACGACAGTGCCGACATCTCCGCTCTAACGAACGTCGGCCGGTGGCCGGTGGTCTTCAACATCTGCTGTTACAACGGCGCCATCGACCGGTCGAGCGACTGCCTGGCCGAGAACTGGATGAAGGCCGACGGCGGCTCCGTGGGGAACCTGTCCGCCACCCGGGCCTCCTATACTGTGGAAAATCACACCTTTGACAAACGCCTCTTTCTCTCGATCTTCGATGACGGGATCGGGATCATCTCCATGGTGTACAACATCGCCAAGAACGAAATCATCGACTACAGCAGCAACGGGAAGGACAATGCTCGGATGTACCTGTGGCTGGGCGATCCGGCCCAGGACGTGTGGACCTCGATGCCCATCACGATCAATCCGATCCTCCCGGACTCGATCCCGCTCCACCAGGACGAGGTGAAGATCCGCATCGATGGAACTCCGCGATTCCCGGTCCGCGGGGCCCTGGTATGCCTGATCAAGGATCCCGAGATCTACGTCTCGGACTACACGGGAGCTGACGGGATGGTCATTCTCCCGATCTCTGCCTCAACACAAGGCGACATAACAGTGAACATCACGGCCCACAGCGCACTCCCCGTGAGCGAGACCTTCCCCGTCGTCTCGGGCGGGTGTGGAAATCTGATTCTCAACCAGGGGACATACGGAGGATCGGCCCAGGTGATCGTAAAAGTGTGGGACGCCGATCTCAACCTCGATCCGGGCGCCCTCGACTATGCCGCCGTGGGGATGGCCACAACGACCGATCCCGAGGGTACGCCGGTAGTACTCGTGGAGACCGGCCTGGACACCGGCAAGTTCAGAGGCACCGTGGACCTCTCCACGGCAGGGCCCGGCGAGGGCATCCTTCACGTCTCCCACGGGGATTCGATCCTGGCCAACTACCCCGACGCCTCGTGTGAGGGCGTCCCCCAGGTGAGGAGCGATTTCGCCGGGGTGGACGCGCTCGGTCCGGTAATATCCGGTGTCCATGAATCCGACATCGATTACGACGACGTCACAATCGACTTCGACACCGACGAGCAGGGCACCACAGTGATCGAGTACGGAGAGACCCCCTCGCTAGGGAGTGTTGCCGAGGACAGCGCCCTCTCCACCTCCCACAGCCTCCGCATCACCTCTCTCGAGGAGCTGACCCTCTATTATTACCTGGTCCGCAGCGCCGATGCATTCGGCAATGAGACGGTCGACGACAACGGCGGCCAGCTCTACTCCTTCGAGACCGAGAAGGACACGTTCTGCTTCATCGGGGCCACCGGGCTATAATCGTACAGGGGTGGGGTTCATCCCCGCCCGCTAAGATCAAAAAGAAATGGCGGGGTTTGACCCCGCCATTTCTTTACCATTCCACCCTATCTCCCACATTCACGCCTTTATCGCAAAACCACCCCTGGTTGACCTCGAGTGCATAGAGGGCAGGCGCGGCCGAGACGTGCGACGTCCTGTCGAAGGGGGCCATATCCTGTATGTCGACGATCGTGCCGTCGGCTCTGATGAAGGCAATGGACAGGGGAATCGAGGTATTGGCCATCCAGAAGGAGAGGCGCTGCTCCTCTTCATAGACAAAGAGCATCCCCCGGTTTCTGGCCAGCTCTTTACGGTACATCAGGCCCCGGCTCATCGCCTCCGGGGTGTCCACGATCTCTACATAAAGAGTCTCTCCCTTTATCGAGATCGGGGAGAGGAGAGGCTCATGCCCGCGTGATTCGTCCCCCCTCCCCTGCTCTCCCTTCGTGCAACCGGCAAGCAGGGCGAAGGTCATGATTAGGATAACCAGCGAAGGCGGGAACCCAAAGTTGAGCTTAATTTCTGGATCCCCGCTTTCGCAGCGATTTTGTAGGGACGGTTTATTGTTCTTGTCG
>CAZFWM010000021.1:0-39919 GCA_964522545.1 uncultured Thermodesulfobacteriota bacterium | reverse complement strand
AACCTTGCTTTTTTATTATGTTTTTGGGGGAATTAGCTCAGGAACTTCTGCTTAGCACATCCGCCCAGAATTCGAAGGCCGCTCCTCCTTCATCGGCGAACTGCCAGAGACGGGCGATCCGCTCCCCGGAATCGAGCACGTCGTCCGCCGAGGTGGTGCCGTCGTGGCTCGTGACGCTGTAGGCCCAGTAGGCCGTGGGAGGCCTGTCTCCCACGCCGTCGGTATTGTACCCGGAAACGCTCTCGGGCTCTAGCGTGGCGAGCACGGTCCGCAGCGGCATCGGGATGGACGTGGCCGAGATGTTCTCCAGGGTTATATAATCCTCGTAGAGGTCCGGGTCGCTCAGGGTGAAGCGCGGGTATCCGGGCGTCAGGGCGGGAGCGCAGCCCGGGCAGCTATCAGAGCCGCTCGAGGCCTCGATACTGTCGCTGACCGGGACGGAGGTGTAGAGCACATCGGGGGAGACGATTTCCCAATTGGTCGACCCGTTGTAGGTGAGCCCCTCCTGATGAAAGGTCCTGCCGTAGTACGGTATGTCGGATTCTCCGGCACCCGGTCTGAGCCACCAGAGCTCGATGCCGTCGAGGTGGGCTGCCTCGTAGAAGGTCACCTCGATCGAATGGAATCCGGCGGCGAGATAGAGCGGCCCGATCAGGGCGTCGGTGCCGCCCTCCTCGGCCGGGTAGAGGCCCACATAGCTCCCCTCGGCGATGTTGTCCTCCCAGTCCCACCATTGTTGTTCGCTGTTATCCACGATAAGAGCCCCATCTATCCAGACCTGGCTGCCGTCATCCGATACGGTCCCGAAGCCGTAGTCTCCCGGCTCCTCGATGTAGATAGCCCCGGTCCACGCCACGCCGTATGAGTCCGGAGGGGCCACGGGCTCCCATCGGTAATTAGGATTCACGCCTTCCCAGAAATCGATGTTCGCATCCGTTCGCTCGAGGACCAGGTCGCCCTCCGAAAAGGAGATCGCTCCTTCCACGATAGCCCAATTGCTGTAATACTTCCCATTGAGGCCATCCCCTTGGGAGAGGGCACGAGAGCATAGAACCAGGCTCAGCAGGATCGACAGAAATGGTATGGCTGTACGTTTCATTTTCCCCTCCTCTTTTTTTGTCGACGGGACGGATCGGTCTGGGCGCTAGGCCGGTCCTTCCGCCTCTTGTCCGACGAAAAGCGAGGCAAGCGAGGTTTGGGGCCTGGCTTTATTGATCGTCGGCCGCCCCGATAAAGCAGGCCCCGGCCTCCTTTACATATACTCGAATCATGGCGTTTCCATCGATGATCGGGATGGAGGCAAGGGGGGCGAATGTGGCTCCGCTGTCGGTGAAGACATAGGACGCCCCGGCCTTCGGCCCGGTCATGTCGACGCCCAGAGTGTAGCTCCTTTCGACCCGGTTCGCCACGGCCGCGTAGAAGGTCGCCCCCGGGGCGCTGGCGGCGTTGATCGTGGGGCACCCGGCCGCGGACACTTCCTGAAATCCCCCGCCGCCGAGCACCACGGTCGTGCGCCAGACCTCCATGGCCGGAGCCGGGCCGGGCGCGGCACCGGACGGGTCCTCGTAGAGGATCAGGTCGGCCTCGTCCCCGGCTGCCCAGCCGCTCGTGTAGAAGGAGACGGCGCGAAGCGAGACAGGGGACGATGTGGAGAATCGGTTGGCCAGGACAAAGGCCGAAGTCGCGGCACCTGCAAAGATCTCGGCTGTACCGTCGTCGATGCGGATCGCTTCGCTATCCTCTCCCTCCGCCGTGCCCGTCGCTCCGGACGCGGAAGAGAAGCTGAACCGGCCCAGCCGCTCCCCGCCCTTCGATCCAGCCCTGTAGATGTTCGCCCAGAAGTCGAAGGCCGCCCCTCCTTCATCGGCGAACTGCCAGAGCCGGGTGATCCGCTCCCCGGGGTCGAGCACGTTGTCGGCCGAGGTCGTGCCGTCGTGGCTCGTGATGCTGTAGGTCCAGTAGGCCGTGGGGGGCCTGTCTCCCCCTCCGTCGGTGTTGAATCCGTAGACGCTCTCGGGCTCCAGCGTGGAGAGCACGGCCCTGAGCGGCATCGGGATGCCCGAGGCCGAGCCGCTCTCGATGGTCATGTAGTCCTCGTAGAGGTCCGGGTCGCCCATGGTGAATCGGGGATAGCCTGGCGGCGGGGCGGGAGCGCAACCCGGGCAGCTACCGGAGCCGCTCGAGGCCTCGATTCTGTCGTTGACCGTGGCCTCCATGGAGAAGATCACTCCATTATTGGAATCTCCGCCTCTCCAGGTCATCCCATAGAGGGTCGACCCGGATAAGGTCAGACTACCCCGAGGCAAGAGTCCATCATCGGGGCCGCCGGCGAACTCATGAAGCAATGTAAAGGCACTGCCGTCGGTGCCGATGGAGAAGATCACACCATAATCGGAATCTCCACCCCCGGGAGTCATGCCATAGAGGGTCGATCCGGATAATGTCAAGCTCCCCCCAGGCAAGCCTCCATCATCAGGTTCGCCGGCGAATTCGTGCAGCAATTGAAAGCCGGCGCCATCGGTGCCGATGGAGAAGATCACCCCCAAATCGGAATCTCCGCCCACAGTTGTCATCCCATGGAGAGTCGATCCGGATAAAGTCAGGCAGCCGTTAGGCAGACCTCCATCATCGAGTCCGCGTGTGAAATGGTGCAACACGGAATAGTCGCTGCCGTCGGTGCCGATGGAGAAGATCACCCCGGCATTGGAATCTCCGCCGTAATAGGTCGTTCCATAGAGAGTCGATCCCGATAAGGCCAGACTGCCCCAAGGATCTCTTCCATCATCGGGGCCGCCGGCGAACTCATGAAGCAAAGTAAAGTCGCTGCCGTCGGTGTCGATGGAGAAGATCACTCCGTTATCAAAAGTTCCGCCTGCCAAGGTCATTCCATAGAGAGTCGATCCGGATATTGTTAAATCACCAAGGGGGCCGGCTCCGTCATCGCCGGCGAACTCGTGAAGCAAGACAAAGGCGCTGCCGTCGGTACCGATGGAAAAAATTACTCCAACATCGGAATCTCCGCCCAATCCGGTCATCCCATAGAAGGTCGCACCGGACAGGGTCAGACTGCCATAAGGACGTGGTCCCTCGGCGTCACCACCGGCTAAATCGTGAAGCACTCCAAGCGCGCTGCCGTCGGTGCCGATAGAAAAGATCACTCCGGCATTGGAATTTCCGCCGCTATGTGTCATCCCGTAGAGGGTCGATCCGGATAGGGTCAGACTGCCATAGGGATCTTTTCCATCATCGGGTTCGCCGGCGAACTCGTGCAGCAGGGTGGGCTGGCCCCAGGAACTAAAAGGAAGCGTTAAGCCCGCAAGGGCCCCGACGATGGTGAGCACAACAAAATTTCGTTTCATTTCTTTCCTCCTCTTCGATCGAGCTCATTTCCGGAAAACCGGACGAGTCGAGCGCACCCCCCCCGGCGGCATGGCCGCTACAAGCAAACAGCAACTTGACTTGGTATCTCAACATAATATAATCTCCGATTCTTTTGCAACTTTACATAAAATAAAGACATATAAGAGGCACAAGGTTCGAGATGGCGGAAAAGACGGATCTCCTCGAGAAGCGACTCGAAAAGGCCCTCGATCTGCGCGACAGCGGTGTCGAGATATTCCGGAACGACTTCCGGGTGACCGCGACGACCGCCGAGATCAGGTCCTGTTACGCAGAGGGGGAGGAACTGCCCGAGGGGGGCGATGGCCGGGCGTTCTCCGTGGCCGGGCGGGTGCGCTCGATCCGGCGTATGGGCAAGGCCGGCTTCCTGCACCTGGCCGACCGCTCCGGGGCCATCCAGGTCTATGCCCGGCTCGACGCCCTCGGCGAGGAGGGCTTCTCCCTGTACAAGCGGCTCGACGTCGGAGATTTTGCCGGGGTCGAAGGGCCCGTCTTTCGCACCCGGGCCGGGGAGCTCACGATCCGGGCCGACCGCCTGGTGCTGCTGACCAAGTCGATGCGGCCCCTGCCCGAGAAGTGGCACGGCCTACGCGACGTGGAGACCCGGTACAGGCGGCGCTACCTCGACCTGATCATGAACCCCCATGTCCGGGAGATCTTCGAAAAGCGCACAAGGATCATCCGGCTCATCCGGGACTTCCTCGATGCGCGGGGATTCGTCGAGGTAGAAACTCCCATGATGCAGGCCAAGGCCGGCGGGGCCGCGGCCCGTCCCTTCAGCACGCACCACAACGCCCTCGACATGGATCTCTATCTGCGCATAGCGCCGGAGCTCTATCTCAAGAGGCTCCTGGTGGGCGGGCTGGAGCGAGTCTACGAGATCAACCGGAACTTCCGGAACGAGGGGATCAGCACCGAGCACAATCCCGAGTTCACCATGCTCGAGTTCTACCAGGCCTACGCGACCTACGAGGACCTCATGGACCTCACCGAGGAGATGGTGTCCGGCCTGGCCCGCGAGGTTTGCGGCGGCACAGAGATCGCCTACCAGGAGCAGGCGATCCGGCTCGAGGCGCCCTGGGACCGTCTGACTATGTGTGAGTCCCTGGAACGGTACGGGGAGATCCCGGCCTCGGATGTCGAGGACGCCGACGCCCTCCTCTCGAAGGCCGAAGAGCTCGGGATCGCGGGGGCCGGGAATATGGGGCGCGGCTGGCTCCAGGCGGAGCTCTTCGATGCCCTGGTCGAGCCGAAGCTCGTGCAGCCCACGTTCATCACCCAGTACCCGGTCGAGGTCTCGCCCCTGGCCCGGCAGAACCGAGCCAACCCGGCCTACACGGACCGCTTCGAGCTCTTCGCGGCCGGGCGCGAGATCGCCAATGCCTTCTCCGAGCTCAACGACCCCATGGACCAGAGGGAGAGGTTCGCAAGGCAGATCGCCGACGAGCGACGCCAGGGCGAGGTCCTCGCATCCGTGGACGAAGACTTCATCCGGGCCCTGGAGCACGGGATGCCGCCCGCGGCGGGCGAGGGGATCGGCGTGGACCGGCTAGTGATGCTGCTGACGGACGCCGCTTCCATCCGGGAGGTGATCTTGTTTCCCTTGCTCCGGCCGGAGCTAAACCCCATGCCTACAGAAGATCTATGATTTACGAACTCTTCATAGGCCTGCGCTATCTGCGTGCCAAGCGGCGCAACCGGTTCATCTCGCTCATCACCGCCATCTCGATGGCCGGCGTGGCGCTGGGGGTGATGGCCCTCGTCGTGGTGATGGCCGTGATGAGCGGCTTCGAGGAGGAGCTCAAGACCAAGATCCTCGGTACCATGTCCCACGTGGTGGTCACGGGCGATGAGGGGGCGATGCAGGACTATGACGAGGTCGTCGGGCGGGTACGCTCGGTGCCCGGCGTATCCGGGGCCACTCCCTATGTGGAGAGTCAGGTGATGTGCGCCTCGGTCTCCGGGGCCTCGGGGCTGGCGCTCAAGGGGGTGGACCTCGAGACGGTCGGCGGGGTGGTCGATCTGCAGGAGAGTATGCGGGAAGGCTCTCTGTCAGCTCTTCTGGACCCGGACGCATTGCTCCGAAGGGAGAACGGGGAGGCCGGCATGCAGGCCGGAGAGGCGGGGGATGCCGGTGAGGCCCCGCCGGCTCTCCAATCCCTGCCCGGGCTGCTCATCGGCCGGGAGCTCTCGAAGAACCTGGGCGCGGTCGTGGGCGATGAGGTCAGGCTCATCTCACCGGCGGGACGAATCACACCGATGGGAGTGATTCCCCGGGTCGCGCCGTTTCGGGTGGTGGGCATTTTCGAGACCGGACTCTATGAGCACGATTCCTCGTACGCCTATGCCCTCCTGTCCGAGGCCCAGAGGTTTCTATCCCTGGAGGGTGCGGCCACGGGCGTTGCCGCTCGGGTCGATGACATCTTCAAGGTGCGCACCACGGCAAGACGGATCCGCTCAGCCCTGGGCCCGACCGGGGGCAAGAAGGTCAGGGAGTGGACCGAGATGAACCGAAGGCTCTTCTCCGCCATGCGGCTGGAGAAGATCATCACCTTCATCGTGCTCACCCTGATCATCATGGTGGGCGCCTTCAACATCGTGAGCGCCCTGATCATGATGGTCATGGAGAAGAACCGGGAGATCGCCGTACTCAAGACGATGGGGGCGACCACGCGATCGGTCATGAAGATCTTCATGGCCGACGGCCTCATCATCGGGGCCGCCGGCACGGCCGTCGGCCTGGTGAGCGGGTTCGTGCTGTGCGCGCTCCTCGGCCGCTACCAGTTCGTAACGCTCCCGAGCGATGTATTCTACAACTACACGCTCCCGGTAAACATTCGGACCGTCGATTTTCTGCTGGTCGGCGTGGCCGCCATAGGACTGTCGTTCCTGGCCACCCTGTACCCCTCGCGGGCTGCGGCCCGGGTCAGCCCGGTCGAGGCGCTGCGATATGAGTGAGAGAGGTGTTTGATCAGCTTTTGTGCGTAGTTTTTTTCGGAAGTCAATTTGGGGAAGGGGGTGGAGCTGAAAGCTGACGGCTGAAAGCTGACAGCTTGCGGCTTTGCCGCATTAGGAGTCGATTTTGTCCTTCGAGCTTTTTGTCGGGCTTCGCTACCTCAGGGCCAGGCGGGGCGAACGCTTCATATCGATGATCAGCTTCATCTCCGCCGCCGGCATCGCCATCGGCGTGATGGCCTTGGTGGTGGCCATGTCGCTCTCGGCCGGATTCGGCGAAGAACTGCAGCGCAAGATCATAGCCATCAACTCGCACCTGCTCCTGATGCGATACGGATCGGCCATTCAGGACTGGCGTGAGGCCGCGGCCACGACCGGGGCGGTGGATGGGGTGGCCGCGGTGACCCCCTTTATCTACAGCCAGGTGATGCTCAGCTCGCCGGCCAAGGTGATGGGCGCCGTGGTGAGGGGCGTGGACCTGGACACGGTCTCGGCCGTTATAGACCTGGAGCGCTGGACAATCGAGGGGAGTCCCTCGGCCCTTCGTAAAGAGCAGGAGGACGGGCCGCCGGGCATCCTGCTCGGCTCGGAGCTGGCCGGACAGATGGGCCTGAGCAAGGGGAGCGAGGTCTCCATGATCTCCCCGCTGGGAGACCCCCTGGAGGCGGTGGAGCGGGGGGAGGCCGAGCTCCGGCGATTCCGTGTCGCGGGGATCTTCGAGGTCGGCATGTACGAGTACGACTCGGCGCTGGCCTTCATCTCCCTGGAGCAGGCCCAGGCGTTCTTCGGCATGGGGGAATCGGTTACCGGCCTCGAGATCCGGCTCCACGACGTCGACCGGACTCGTCCCGTGGCGGAGACTATACAGACGCAGCTCGGGTTCCCGTACTGGACAAAGGACTGGATGGAGATGAACCGGAATTTCTTCAGCGCCCTCAAGCTGCAGAAGACCGTCATGTTCATCGTGCTGGCCCTCATCGTCCTGGTGGCCGCCTTCAATCTGGTGAGCACCCTGATCATGGTGGTCATCGAGAAAGGGGAGGACATCGCCGTTCTCAAGGCGATGGGAGCCACAGGGAGGCAGATCACGCGGATCTTCGTCCTGGAGGGGTTCACCCTGGGGGCGATCGGCACGGCCCTCGGGCTTGCCGGCGCGTTCGGGATCTGTACGCTCCTCGGTACCGGCGACTATATCGGGCTGGATTCGAACATCTACTACATCGACACGCTTCCGGTAAAAATGGCGCCCGTCGATTTCGTCGTCGTGGCGGCGGCCGCGCTCGCCTTCAGCCTGATCGCCACGTTCTACCCGGCACGGCAGGCCGCCCGGCTCGATCCGGTGGATGGGCTACGCTATTCTATGGCCCGATGAATTCGAGCAGATCCCCCGGCTCTGTCTGGGGCTCTGCTCGAATTCATATATTGGAGAGTTTTGGTTAATGGACTTATTGGTAATTTTATAAAAAGTCTGATAGGTCATTTCGACCACCGATTTTTGTCATTTCGACCGCAGGGAGAAATCTTATCATTTTAAACTTGTATACTCGGAAAGATTTCTCGCTTCGCTCGAAATGACAAGTTATTGCAGCAGCAACCGTTCAAGTGGAGATTTATTTTCGTGATCGATGAGGACCCGGGACTCCGGGAACCCATGATGGCCGTGAAGGGGCTGTACAAGTCCTTCGGAAACGGTACCGATCGCCTCGATGTGCTGAAGGGCATCGACCTGCTCGTCCATAAGGGCGAGACTATCACCATTGTCGGGGCGTCGGGTGTGGGGAAGAGCACGTTGCTCCACATCATGGGGGCCCTGGACCGGCCCACCTCCGGGGAGGTACTGTATGAAGGGGAGGAGCTCTTCGGGAAGGGCGACGCCGAGCTGGCGGCTTTCCGGAACCGGGAGATCGGCTTCGTCTTCCAGTTTCACCACCTCCTGCCGGAATTCAGTGCGCTGGAAAACGTGGCCATGCCGGCCCGGATCCATGGAATGGGGCGGCAGGCGGCGGAGGATAGGGCGGCGGTCATGCTGGAGGCCGTAGGGCTCGAAGACAGGGCCCGGCACAGGCCGGGAGAGCTTTCCGGTGGAGAGAGACAGCGGGTCGCCATCTCCCGAGCCTTGGTGCTGCGGCCCCGGCTCCTGCTCGCGGACGAGCCCACGGGCAACCTCGACACCAAGACCGGCGAGTCGGTCCATGACCTCCTCGTCGAGCTCAACAGGACCCTGGGCGTGACCCTGGTCGTGGTCACCCATAACCTGAGCCTGGCCGAGAAGATGGGCCGGCGTCTCTCCATGGTGGACGGTAGGATCTGTGAAGGCGATTAGTATTTAGAGTCGTAGGGTGGGTTAGCGAAGCGTAACCCACCGTGATTTCTGGCATCTTCTGGTGCGTTACGCTGGCGCTAACGCACCCTACAAATACTGTCAGCTTTTCAGCTGGACAAAGATAAAATAAATGGAAATCAAGAAGCTCTCTTTGATTGGGACGTGATGATGAGAAGAAATCGGCCTTGCACCATCTCCATTTTTTCAACATGGGTATTCATACTCCTCGTAGCGGCGTCGGCCCTGGTTCGGCCCGCTGAAGCACTGGGGGAACGTTTGGTTCGGGTCGAAGTCCGCGGTCAGCTCCGCCTCGATGCCGAAGCCGTTCTGGAGCGGACAGCTCTCCGCTCTGGGGTCGTCTGTACGCGGCAGGCCATCTCCAGCGACCTCAAGGCCCTGATGCGCTCCGGTTACTTCAAGGACGTACGTGCCGATCTCGGCCGCACGCCCGAGGGGCTCGTGCTCACATGGATCGTGGAGGAGCTCCCCTGGATTCGCGAGGTCATGTTCTCCGGAAACGACGATATCAAGACCGAAGAGATCGAAGAGACGATCGCTATCAAGAAGGGCACCTTCCTCCGCACGATCGATGTGGAGAGGGCGGTCGAGACGATCCGCAAGCTCTACGTGAACGAGGGGTACTATTCGGCCCGGATTTCGTATCGAATCGAGGGGTCACAGAACAATCAGGCCGATGTTGTTTTCGAGATCGTGGAAAACAAGGAGATCAAGGTCAGCAGGATCTCCTTTATCGGAAATCAGGCATTCACCGACAAGGAGCTGCGCAGGGCCATTGAGACGAATGAGAAGAACATCCTTTCCTTCGTCACATCGGCCGGGGCCTACAAGGAGGACGTGCTGAGGGACGATGTGGCCAGGCTGACCATATTCTACCTGAACAGCGGCTATGTGCGCGTCGAGGTGGATGAGCCGGACATCGTGCTCAGCGATCAGGGAATCTACATCACCTTCCGAGTGAAGGAAGGCGAGGTCTATACCGTGGGAGAGGTGGATGTGCTCAATGTGGACGAGGCCGACCGGGAGAAGCTCCTCGACGTGTGCGCCCTTCGGCCCGAGGAGACCTTCAGCCGTGAGAATATCCAGCGTGACATCGTCTACATAACCGAGTACTACGGGGAGTACGGGTACGCCTTTGCCGGGGCGAATCCCATATTCAAGATCGAAGACGAGGCGCGGACCGTGGGCATCACCTACGAGGTGACCAAGGGGGAGAAAGTCTATTTCGAGGATATCTCCATTGCGGGGAACGAGAAGACCCGCGACAAGGTGGTGCGCCGCGAGCTCTTCGTGTCCGAGGGGGACCTGTACAGCGGCTCGAAGCTGAGGAGGAGCCGCGAGATGGTCTACCGCCTCGGGTTCTTCGAAGACCTGAATTTCGAGACCACGAAGGGGAGCGGGGATGACAAGATCAAGCTGAACATCAGCCTCAAAGAGGGCCAGACCGGCACGATCAACGGGGGAGCGGGATTCAGCTCCACCGACAAGTTCATATTCATGGCCAGCGTCACCCAGAGCAACCTCTTCGGCCTGGGACAGGAGATCTCGCTGAATGTCCAGTACGGGGGCACCCGCAAGCATTTCGCCTTGAGCTTCACGGAGCCGTGGCTCTTCGATATCCCCCTTTCGGCCGGATTCGATGCCTACCGATCGGAGTACGACTACCACGACTTCACGCGGATCGCCACGGGCGGGAGCATACGGCTCGGCTACCCGATCTACAAGAGGCTCCTCTACATGTACTGGCGGTTCAAGAATGAGATGGTCGAGATCACCGATCTTGAGCAGGGCATGTCTCTCTACTATGCGTACGGGGAAGGGAAGTCGACCACGACCAGCATGACCGCCACCCTTGTCCAGGACACCCTGAACCACCGTCTCGACCCGAGCAAGGGGGGGCTCAGCCGTCTGAGCTTCGAGTACGCGGGCGACTTCCTGGGCGGCGATAATGACTTCATCAAGATCAGTCTCGACAGCCGATGGTATGTGCCGCTCAAGTGGGGGACGACCTTCATGGTGAGGGGCCGCTTGGGACTGCTCGATCCGATCGGGCTGGGTCGCCTTCCCATATTCGAGCGGTTCTTTGTGGGGGGCATAAGCTCGGTCCGGGGCTTTGATGTCCTCTCCCTCGGCCCGGCCATCGAGGAGCGCGCCCCGGACGGCAGCTTCATCGACCGGACCGTGATCGGCGGAAATAAAGAGTTGATCTTCAACACGGAGTTCATCTTCCCCCTCATGCCCCAGGTAAAACTGAAGGGCTTTCTGTTCTTCGACGCGGGCAATGCCTACAGCGAAGACGAGGACATCCGGATCGATGAGCTCCGGATGAGCACCGGATTCGGATTCAGGTGGCTTTCCCCCCTCGGACCGCTGGTGCTGGCCATCGGGTACCCGCTGGACCTGCGCGAAGGGGAGGACTCGAGCGCCGTGCAGTTCACGATCGGCACGCCTTATTAAGAGAGGGGATAGGACCGTTGCATAGGAAATCCAATTTTTTCCGGCAAAAGGGTTTTAATGCAGAGCCGCAGAGAAGGAACTCCGAGGAGCTTAGAAAAAGATTTTTAACCACAGAGATCACAGAGGACACAGAGATAGAATGAATGCAATCAAACTCTTTCTTTCTCTGTGCTCTCTGTGTCCTCTGTGGTGAATTTATATAACGAAAGGTTTGAATTGTCAGAGATCTAAAGTCCGCCAGAAGGGCGATAAGCGCAAACCTTCACAGTCGGGATGTTGTTTTTAACAAAACCGCCCACTCAATTTAAAAGGGGGATCAAGATGAAATCGAGATGGATAGTGTTGGGAGTGGCTCTGTTGGGCATGGCTGCCTGGATGGTGCCCGCCGCGGCAGCCGAGCAGAAGATCGCCTACGTGGATCTTCAGAAGGCCCTGAACAGCTGCGAGGCCGGTCAAAAGGCCAAGGAGTACTTCGAAGGAAAGGTGAAGGATATTCAAACTGTTCTTCAGACCAGGGAGGAAGAGCTGAAGCAACTGAGAGAGGAGATCGACGCCCAGGTCCTCGTTCTCACCGAGGATGCCCTGATGGAGAAGCAGCGCGAGTATGAAGTCAGATTGCGGGAGTTCAAGCGGCTCTACAAGGACTCCCAGGAGGATCTCCAGCACAAGGACCTGGAGCTGACGAAGAAGATCCTGATAGAGATGCAGAATATCATCGCGGATATAGGAAGAGAGTTGGGTTGCACCCTGATCCTGGAAAAATCGGAGTCCAGCATCCTGTACGCGATAGACGACCCGTCCATCGACCTGACGGACGAGCTCATCCGCCGCTACAACGAGGGAAAGACCCGGGCTACGGGCAGCCAGTAAGAGAAGAATCATGGAGAAGACACTCAAAGAGCTCGCTGAGCTCACGGGCGGCGAACCCAGAGGGCCTGAGATGCTGACCATCTCCGGTGTGGCCGGGCTCGATGAGGCCGGTGAGAAGGAGATCACCTTTCTCGCCAACATCAAGTATGCAGGCAAGCTCGGCACCACCCGAGCCGCAGCCGTGATCGTTTCGGCCGAGGCGGCGGCCGGGGCGCCGGCCGGAAAGGCGCTTCTGGTTGTTGCCGATCCCTACCTCGCATTTGCCAAGCTCCTCACCCTGTTTCATCCCCCGCAGCGGCCCCGGGCCGGCGTGTCCGAAGATGCCTCCGTGGGGCCCGGCGCGTCGGTGGGCGACGGGGCCTCGGTCGGACCCTTCGCCTGGGTCGGCCGGGGAGCGCGCATCGGGGCCCGCACGATTCTCTACCCGGGCGTGTACGTGGGCGACGGGGCCTCGGTAGGCGATGATTGCTGCATCTACCCGAATGTGTCGATCCGAGAGGGCTGCATCGTGGGCGATCGCGTCATCCTCCACTGCGGGGTCGTGATCGGCTCGGACGGCTTCGGCTTCGCCCGTGACGGCCATCAGCATTTCAAGGTCCCTCAGATAGGGATCGTGAGGATCGAAGACGACGTCGAGATCGGCGCCAACACCACCGTGGACAGGGCGACCATGGGGGAGACCGTGATCGAGCGGGGCGCGAAGATCGACAACCTCGTTCAAATCGCGCACAATGTGCGCATAGGGGCCGGGTCGATCCTGGTTGCCCAGGTCGGGATCTCGGGAAGCACACGGCTCGGCAAGGGTGTGGTCCTGGGCGGGCAGGTGGGACTCGTGGGCCATATCGAGCTGGGCGACGGTGTCATGGTGGGGGCAAAGTCCGGTGTGAACCATGATCTCCCGGCAGGGACGGTGGTCTCGGGCTACCCGGCCATCCCCCACAAAGACTGGCTTCAAGCCTCGGTCGTCGCGGGCAAGCTGCCGGAGATGCGGCGGACCCTCCGGAGGCTGGAGCGAGAGGTGAGGGAGCTGAAAGAGGCTCTCGGGGATCAAGAGGCGAAGGCTGGGGGATCTGACAGCTAATAGGGCGGGCCGTGCCCGCCGGCTCTTACTATGGAGATATCGATGATCCATTCGACTGCAATGGTTGATAAAGGCGCCGTGCTGGGCGGAGATGTCGAGGTGGGCGCCTATAGTACGATCGGGGAAGGGGTGAAGATCGGCGAGGGCACCCGGATCGGTCCCCACGTGGGGATCGAAGGGCCGACCGAGATCGGTCGGCGGTGCCGGATATTTCAGTATGCCTCTGTCGGGACCGCTCCCCAGGACCTGAAGTACCAGGACGAGCCCACGAAACTCATGATAGGGGATGACAATGTCATTCGCGAATTCGTCACCCTCAACCGGGGGACCGTGGGCGGCGGCGGCGAGACCCTCATCGGAAACGGGAACCTCATCATGGCATACTGTCACGTTGCCCATGACTGCATCGTGGGCAACGGCGTCATCATGGCCAACGGGGCATCCCTGGCCGGCCACGTGGTCATCGAGGACCAGGCCATCCTCGGCGGCTTCGTGGGGGTGCATCAATTCGTGCGCGTCGGATCCTATGCCATGATCGGGGCCCTGAGCGGCGTGGGCCAGGACATCCCGCCCTACATGATGGCCGCGGGGCACCGGGTGCGCCTCTATGGCCTCAATCTGATCGGCCTCAAGCGCCAGGGCTTCTCGATCGAGGCGATCCGCCGGCTCCGCCAGGCATTCCGGATCCTGTTTCGCTCGAACATCCCCATGGACGAGGCCGTTGCCAAGGTGCGTGAAACCTATGGCGGAGCCGATGAGATAGACCGGCTCCTGGCCTTCATGGCCGAGACCAACCGCGGAGTCTGCAGGAAGACGGGGCCTGAGGATGCGGGAGAGGCCGGACAGATGTGAGGGGGAGAATACACCATGAAAACAGTCCGCGCAGCCGTGGTGGGCGTGGGGTACCTCGGGGCCCTGCACGCTGAAAAATATGCCGGCCTCCCCGGCGTGGAGCTCGTGGCCGTGGTCGATACGGACCAGGCGCGGGCCCAGGAGATCGCCGGCCGATTCGGGGTCGATGCCTTACCATCCCACGCCGAGCTGATCGGGCGGGTCGATGCCGCCACCGTAGCCACCACGACGCCTGAGCATCACCGGATCACAAGCGATCTCCTTGGCGCCGGCATCGACGTCCTCGTGGAAAAGCCGATCACCTCATCCGTGGAGGAGGCGGCCGATCTGGTGGGTCGGGCCGAAGAAGGCGGGAGGATCCTACAGGTCGGCCACATCGAGCGCTACAATGCAGCCATCCTCGCCCTCCGGGACTCGATCCGCTCCCCCATGTTCATAGAGGCCCACCGAATGGCCCCGTTCACCGAGAGGGGAACCGAGGTGGACGTGATCCTCGATCTGATGATCCACGACATAGACATCGTTCAGAGCTTCATCGCGGCCCCGGTCAACGAGGTGCGGGCCGTGGGGGTCCCGGTCATATCGCCCAACGTCGACATAGCCAGCGCCAGGCTCCAGTTCGGCAACGGGGCCGTGGCCAACATCACGGCGAGCCGCATCTCGGCCGAGCGCACTCGCAAGATACGTTTCTTCCAGCGCGACGCCTACATCTCCGTCGATTACGCGGACGCGAGCGCGCGCCTCTTCGAACGTCACCCGAGCAGTGAACCGGGCGGCCTCCCGGAGCTCAGCGCCGAGGAGAAGAGCCCCGAAAAGGGGGACGCCCTGATGCGAGAGGTGGCTGACTTCGTTGACGCCGTACGCACCGGGCGCGCCCCGACCGTGCCGGGCGAGGACGGGCTCAGGGCCATGGAGACGGCCGAGCGGATCCTCGAAGAGATCCAGAAGTACATGGCCGCGCTGCAAGTGCAGGACTGAGGCAGGTACGGTCCGTGCAGAAAAGCACGAGGGATCTGATGATCGTGGCGGGCGAGGCCTCGGGCGACCGCCACGGCGCCGGCCTGGCCAGGGCCCTCCTGGCACGCGACGGCTCGCTGGGGATCTACGGGATGGGGGGGGACCGGATGCGCGAGGCCGGGGTGGAGACGATGCTCGATGCCGCGGACCTCGCCGTCATGGGGCTCACCGAGGTCCTGGGCCGCGCCGGGTCGATCGTGCGCGCCTTCAATCGTCTGAAACGCTCCCTCCGGGAAGACAGACCCCGCGGGTGCGTGCTCATCGACTTTCCGGACTTCAACCTCCGCCTTGCCCGACACGCCAGGCGCTTCGGCGTACCGGTGATATACTATGTGAGCCCCCAGATCTGGGCCTGGCGCCGCGGCCGTATAAAGCAGATCGCCCGGCGGGTGTCCAGGATGCTCGTGATCTTCCCCTTCGAAGCGGACTTCTACCGGGAGGCCGGCGTCCCTGTCGAGTACGTGGGCCATCCCCTGGCCGGAGCCCCGGAACCCCGGGCCGGACGCGCCGAATTGTTAGAGCGATTCGGCATGGACCCGGGTCGTAGGACTGTTGCGTTGATGCCGGGGAGCCGGCGCGCCGAGGTGCGGCTCCTCCTGCCGGCGATGCTCCGGGCGGCCGAGATCGTGCGGAGCCGCCACCCCATGCTCCAGTTTCTCCTTCCCCTGGCGCCCACTCTCCGGGAAGGCGACGTGGATCCCCTGCTGCGGGAGAGCACGGTTCCGGTGCGGATAGTGCGCGGCGAGATCGACGCAGCCGCAAGGGCCGGCGACCTCGCCGTGGTCGCCTCGGGGACGGCGACCCTGGAGGTAGGGATCGCAGGAACCCCGATGATCATCATCTACAGGACCAACCCGCTCACCTACCTCGTGGCTCGAACTCTGGTCAGCGTGGAGATGATCGGCATGGCCAACATAATCGCCGGCGAGAAAGTGGCGCCCGAGCTCATCCAGGGAGAGGCGAGCCCGGAGAACATCGCCGGAGAGGCGATCCGCATCCTCGAGGAGCCCGGGGCGGCGGAGTCCATGACGGTAAGGCTCAGGAGTGTGCGGGAGCGGCTGGGTGAGGGGGGCGGGTCGGAGCGGGCGGCCCGGGCCGTAATGGAAGTGCTGGGTGAGAAATTGTAAATTGGAGATTGGAAATTGATAATTGCAAATTGTATTGGACATGAGATTCCTTCAGTAGATTCCTCATTCAATTTAAAATTTACAACTTCCAATTTCCAATTTTCAATCTGAAAGCCACTATGTTCTACCTCTACAACATACTCCTAGCCCTGGTCACGATCGTGACGCTCCCTCTGCTCGTGGGACTTTTGGCCTCGAAGGCCAAGTTGAGAAGCGGGCTTCGCGAGCGTCTCGGATTTCTCCCGGATGAGGTGAAGTACAGGCCCGGTAATGCACGGCCTGTATGGCTTCATGCCGTATCCGTAGGCGAGGTGACGGCTTCGGTGCCGATTCTGCGGGCCCTGCGGCGCCGCCACCCGGACCTGCCGATCGTCCTCTCCACCATCACCTCGACCGGCCAGCAGACGGCCCGGCAGAAAGTTGCCGAGGCGGACCACATCATCTATTTCCCCTTCGACTATTACCCGATCGTGCGCAGGGCCATCCGCACCGTGAACCCGCGGCTCTTCATCCACACGGAGACCGAGATCTGGCCGAACTTCCTCTGGGGCCTCAAGCGCCGCGATATCCCGTCGGTGATCGTGAACGGCCGCCTGTCGGAGCGGTCCATGCGAGGCTATCGCAGGTTCGGATTCTTCTTCCGGCGCGTTCTCGAGGCGATCGTGATCTTCGGCATGCAGTCCGAGCGCGACGGCGAGCGCGCGGTGGCCATAGGCGCGCGTCCGGACCGGGTCCGGATCACGGGCAATATGAAATTCGACCAGGCCGAGCCCGAGCTCGAGGAGGGGGAGCGAGAGGCGCTGCGCGCGGCCCTGAAGATTCCTCTGGACGGCAGGACCCTCATCGCCGGCAGCACACACCCGGGGGAGGAGACGGCGGTGGTGGAGGCCTTTAAGCGGCTTCGAGCTTCATGGCCTGACCTGCGGCTCCTCATCGCGCCCCGGCACCCGGAGCGTTTTGATGAGGTGACGCGAATGGCCGACGCGGCGGGCCTCTCTACGGCACGCAAGACCGAGCTGGACGCCGGGGGATCCGGTGAGCCGGAGGTCGTCGTGATCGATACGATAGGCGAGCTCGCCCGCCTCTACGGGATCGGTGACATCATCTTCGTCGGGGGCACCCTGGCGCCTGTGGGGGGGCACAACGTGCTCGAGCCGATCGCCTACGGCAAGCCGGTGCTGTTCGGACCGCACGTACAGAACATCCCTGATATCGCCGCCGCCCTCATCGAAGCCGGCGGCGCCGTACAGGTCGACGACGCCGATGCCCTGTTCCGTGCGGCCTCCAAATTTCTCGATGATCCGGCGGCCCTCGAAGAGGCCGGACGTCGAGCTTACAGCATCCTCGAGCCGAATCAGGGCGCCACCGAGCGGAATTTGGCCGTGGTGGAGCAGTTCTTATCATGAAATGTACAGTAGAGGACTACTGCACATTTCATGGTAAGAACAAGACCGCGCTTTCAGCGCGGACCCAATTGAGGATCGTTGCGAGGAGCGCCAGCGACGAAGTCGAAGATTGCGAGGCATGAAATGCCGAAGCAACCCACTGTGCTTATTGGCAAAGTGAGTATGGGGGGTTGCTTCGTCGCTTACGCTCCTCGCAATTTTCGACTTCGCTTCGCTCGCAACATCCTCAAGGTGCTCAATTGCCGAACTTATAATTTCCTATACAATTAAAAAGCATAGGAACAGGAATGACGAAGGAAAATCAAAGAAAAAGTTTCCATCGAAGCTGGGATACGTTCTGAGGAATTTGATGGATAGAGCCGGAACAGAGGGCAATTTGTACACAGGCTCCCCCCCCACCTTTGCCGGGCGCCTGCAGCGGGCCGTGGAAGAGGTGATGCGGGAGGAGAGGGCAGGGGGGGGGTGGCGAATGCTCCTGGCCTCCTTTCTCCTGGCGGCCTCCTGGGGGTTCGGACTGGCGGTCCGGCTCCGGGGCATGCTTTACGAGTGGGGGATCCTCTCGAGCACAAGGCTCCCGTGCCGGGTCATCAGCGTCGGCAACCTCACCGTGGGGGGAGCGGGCAAGACCCCCATGGTCATCCATCTGGCCGGACGATGCAGGGCCATGGGCCTGCGCCCGGTCGTACTGAGCCGGGGATACCGCGGCACCGGCGAGAAGGCGGGCAAGGTTGTCAGTGACGGGGAGAAAATGCTTGCCTCCGAGGCCGAGGTGGGCGACGAGCCTTACATGATCGCCGGATCGATGCCGGAGGTCCCCGTGGTGGTGGGCAGCGACCGGGTCAGGATGGGCGAGCTGGCCTGCCGGCGATTCGAGCCCGACGTGGTACTCCTGGACGACGGCTTCCAACACCGGAAGCTATGCCGGGACCTCGACATCCTCCTGGTCGATTCACGCGAAGGCTTCGGCAATGGGTGTCTGATGCCCCGGGGCACCCTGCGGGAGCCGCCCGGTGCGCTGGGCCGTGCGGATCTCGTCATCCTGACCAAGGTCGACAACAGGGGACGGCCGGGTGCTCTGGAGAATGAGATCATGGAGGTCAAGCCCGAGGTCGAGATTCTCCACGGGGCCTACCGGCCGACCGGACTGGTGGACCTGGCCACCGGCGAATGCCGGGACATAGAGGATCTCAGCGGACGCTCCGTGATCGCGGCCTCCGGTATTGTCAACCACGACTATTTTGAGTATTTGTTGTCCATGACCGGAGCCGATGTAACGGAAAGCCTGCGCTATCCCGACCACCACGCTTACACCGATGCCGACCTTCGGCGGTTCGCCGCGCTCGCAGGGCCGGAGACGTGGCTCATAACCACGGAAAAGGACGCGGCCAGGATGGAGGATGGTCCCTGGAGGGCGGGCGAGTTCTTTGCCCTTCGCATCGCCATGGAGATCGAGGAGGCCGACAGGCTGGGAGAGATCCTCGCCTCTGCGGCCGGAGTGGATGGAGGGGGCCGGTGACACGAGAGAGGCGGCCCGCGATATTCATGGATCGTGACGGGACGATCAGCGAGGAAGTGGGATATGTGAACCACATCGACCGTCTCCGGCTCCTTCCTCGTTCGGCCCGCGCTATCCGGCTCATCAATGACAGTCACTATGCAGCCGCGGTGGTGACCAATCAGTCCGGCGTGGCGCGCGCCATGTTTCCCGAATCGCTGGTGGAAGAGGTCCATGAGAGACTGCGTGCGATCCTGGCCCGGGAGGGCGCCCGGCTGGACGGCATCTACTACTGTCCTCATCACCCCGATCACGGAGAGCCTCCGTACCAGGCCCGGTGTGACTGCAGGAAGC
This sequence comes from uncultured Thermodesulfobacteriota bacterium, assembly GCA_964522545.1. Lineage (GTDB taxonomy): Bacteria > Desulfobacterota > DSWW01 > CAZFWM01 > CAZFWM01 > CAZFWM01. The sequence continues at coordinate 20,565 of CAZFWM010000021.1, read as the reverse complement.
CGGGGACCGGGATGATCGAGCAGGCGGTCCGGGAGCTGGGACTGGACCTTTCTCCGTCGTACATGATCGGGGACAAGATGGTCGATGTGAGGTGCGCCCGCGCCGCCGGCATGAAAGGAGTCCTGGTCCGTACAGGCTACGGCGCCGGTGAGATCGAATACCAGAGGGACCGGTGGAGCTATGAACCCAGCTTTATCGCCGACGACCTCCTCGACGCCGTGGAGAGGATTCTGGGAGAGGAAAATCATTCTTCAAAGGAGGAACGCAATGGCCGTTGACAAAGAGCTTCTCGATATCCTTGTCTGCCCGAAGTGCAAGGGGGATATTCATATCAATGAGGAGGGCACCGAGCTGACATGCGATGCCTGCAAGCTCATGTACCCGATCAAAGATGACATTCCCATCATGCTGATCGATGAGGCCACATCGATCGAGTAAGGAGCACCTGAACGCGCGTGGCTGAGCAGATGTACACAGGCGATCCATCCAGGCTCCTCGTGATCCAGACGGCCTTTCTCGGGGATCTCATCCTCACGTCCCCCCTGATCCGGGCCCTCAAGGAGCGCTTCCCTCGAGCGGGCCTCGAGGTCCTGGCCAGGAAGGAGAACTCTCCCGTTCTGGAGGACAATCCCTTCGTGGACGAGGTGATCCCCTATGACAAGAGGGGCCGTGATGCCGGCATGGGCGGTATGGTCCGGATGGCGGGGAGGCTTCGGGCCCGGCGCTATGATCTCTGTGTCTCTCCGCATCGCTCTCTGCGCTCGGCTCTCCTGGCCGCTGCGGCGGGAATCCCTCACCGCATCGGCATGGCCGACAGCCCGGGCCGCAGATTCTACCATGACCTCGTCCCGAAGGACCGGGCCCTCCACGAGCTCGAGCGCCACTTGGAGCTGGTGCGCGCCGTGGGCGTCGACCCCCAGTCCTGCTCGCGGGCCATGGTCGTGGAGGTCGGCGCCGAGGCCGCCCGGACCTCCGAGGAGCTGCTGCGCGCCTCGGGCCTCGACCCGACCCGGCCGATCGTCGGAATCCAGCCCGGCTCGGTGTGGCCGACAAAGCGATGGCTTCCCGAGCGTTTTGCAGCCGTGGCCCTCGATCTCAGGAGGCGCGGGCTCCAGGTGGTCGTGGTCGGAGGGCCGGGGGACCGGGAGACCGGCGAGGTCGTGCTCGATTCCCGTGCCGCTCTCGATGGCGAGCGGGATCGGCACGCATCGGGCGAGGAGGATGGGGATATCGCAACAGCGGCCAACCTGGCCGGGAAGACGACACTGAAAGACCTGGTGGCCCTGATCGATCGCTTCAGGGTCTTTATCACGAACGACAGCGGTCCCATGCACATCGCCGTGGCACGGGGCGTGCCGGTGGTGGCCCTGTTCGGGCCCACCACGCAGGCCCAGGGCTTCGCACCTTACACCGATCGGGCCGTGGTCGTGGAGGAGAATCTGCCCTGCAGGCCGTGCGGGCGTCACGGGCACCGCAAGTGCCCGGAGAAGCACTTCCTGTGCATGAGGCTCATCAGGCCGGAACATGTGATGAAGGCATTCGATAATGTGCTCGGGATGTGCGATGTCTAAGGCGGCGAAGCTGAAATCCAATTAGCGCACCATAGCATAACAAATACGATGTGGAGCCTTTAGTCGACAGTTAACAGTTCAGAGTCGAGAGTCATCGGATTCTAGCTCTTAACTCTCGACTGTCGACTGTTGACCCACACAGCCAATTACATTGAAACTGGTACTGCTCAATTCGCGAAGAGGTTTTGATGAAAGGGCTCTAAAGCAAAGGAGGAAGAGATGACCAAGATACCGACGAAGACGAACAAAACCATCCGGGTGAAGGCCCCTCTGAAGAAGGTCTTCGAGTACATGAGCGACGTGACCGAGTCGTCCAAGTGCCAGCCCGGGGTCGAGAGGGTCGAGGAGATCGACGACAGGACCTACCGGTGGACCCAGAAGGAGAAGGACTACGGGCCGGTCAAATTCCAGGTCACTTATGCCCTGCACTACGAAACGAACGAAAAGGACAGAATAACCTGGAAGTCCACGGGCGAGGGAAACACAGACGTGGAGGGGGGAGTCTGGCTCAAGGCCATCGACGACAAGACAACCGAGGTGAAGGTCGAGAACGCCCTGGCCTCGGACGTTCCGATCCCGAGGCTCATGAAGGCGGTGGCCAAACCGATAGCGAACAAAGAGCTGGAGAATACAGTAAACGCTTACCTCGAAAATCTAAAAAAGGCGATCGAGGGATAGTAAAGGAGGGCATGGCCATGGCAGGCCGCATGGACAGACATTCAAGGTTGTTGCTCGCTATCATCGCCGCCGCCCTGGTGGTGATCGCCGCCTCCTCGATCTCCGGGCGGCTGTCGCCCGTGCAGCCGGCGTGGGCGATGGTCAATCCCGCCGAGCAGCGACTGCGCATGATCCAGGAGCTCGAAAAGCTCAATGCCAGTACCAGCCGGATACTCGCCCTCCTGGAGAGCGGAGAGCTCCGGGTGACGGCGGAAGAGAAGTAGCAGGCTTCCGGTCTTCGCTACTCGAGGAGAAGGGGGCTCGAAAAGGAGAGGCCGTCCTTTATCCTGCCGGAGAGCTTGCCGGCGAGCTCTTCGGCATCGAGCGCGAACAGCGGAGAGATCTCGATGTCGCCGTCCACCTCTCCGGCGGGCGTGCGCGGCACGGGGAGACCGGCCTTCTCCAGCCATTCGGCGCATAGGCTCACATAGAGGGCGCGGGCCGAAGCAGGGGAATCCTGGCCTTCCCGGTTCTTGATCGGAGCGAACTCCTCTTCCCTGCGGACCTCCATGGTGAGGGAGCGGGCCGCATGGCCGAGGGCGTCGAAGATGAAGCACTCGAACTTGATCCCGTTCGGGCTTTCCGGCTGAACAGGGCGCCCGTCCGCATCGAGGTGAGGGATCTTTTTCAGGGCGCGGTGAAACGGGAGCCTGCCTCCCCCCTCCACCTCACGCTCGATGAACTCGCGGCTCAGCAGGTGGATCGCGATGCTCCCGGCCTCGAAGCGGAGGCGGCCGTCGGGCTCGGTGGCGAACATATCCTCTTTTCCCAGATCGCTGTACTCGATGACGCCGAGCCGGCCGTTCACCAGCCCGATCACCCCGACCTTCTCTTCCGGATAGGCCTTGCGCACGATCTTGGACGACATCTCGGCCCCTTCGAGCAGGTGGCGTCCGATGAAGACCGGGTCCGCGATATTGACGAGCAGATTGTCCACCTGGAAGTAGGAGAACAGCTCCACGCCGGCCGAGCGCATTTCATCCAGGCCGCCGCTGTCCTGCAGGGCCTTCAGTGTTCCGCCGTGACCGTTGGGATTCTCGAAGACATGGTCCTTGGCGTCGAGGATGAGCTTGCCTTTCAGGTCGACCGCCGGGATCATTCCCTGGACGAAGAAGTGGACCCGAGAGGGCTCCAATCCGAAGAAGTCATTTTCTTCAAAATAGGTCCGGGTCTGAGCGTCGTTGATACGGCTCGTCATGATGTGCCAGTGCAGGGGCGCGCCGTAGCGGCGGTCCACGGCCAGAACCTTCTCCGCGTGAAAGTGGAAAAGGGTTCGTCCTGTGACCGGGCCCACAGGGAACGTCCCCTTGGGCCCATCGTAGCCCAGGCGGGTCGACTGACCTCCCGCCACCGTGATCACCGCCACTTCACCGGCACGAAGCGCCTCTTCTCCTCTCCGGCGCGCCCTCATGGCCGCGGCCCTCTCCTCCTCGGTCCGGGGGAGCGAAACCACCGGGGCCGGCTCGATCCGAAGGGGTTCCGTCCCTGCCTGCTGAGAATCGGTAAAACGTTCGGCAAGCTCGGAGATCCGGTCGAGATCGATCGTCTCCAGCTGATCGAGAAATTTCTCTCTGGATACCGCATTGAGCTCGGGCCACCACTGGAAGATGTGGTCCTGGCCGGCAGCGGCAAATCGTTCCCATACCTTTTGTTCTCTTGGGTTCTCGGGACTGATCATGGAAGCGCCTCCTTGACAGGGTGATACCCTCTCATAAATGTCACGGCCCTTTCTGTCAAGCAAGACATGCAATAAAAAAGGCCCGGTGTTTTTGCACCGGGCCTTTTTTGTCGTGTATGAGAGTGTAGGATTTAGTAACGCCGCGTCGCACTGATATCACAGGGGATATCCCCGCGAGGGGCTGGCGTGGCAAGCCTCCATCCATCGGCGCCCTGCTCAAAGATCAGCTCACTGCCATAGGTGAAGCGAGTGCCCAGGGCCCGGCTCGAAGGGAATCCGTTCCGGCCGATCACTTCCGCTTCGATCATCACAGTCACCTTGCTGGTTCCGACCGTGACTCCCGTCACTGTAACATCGTGGACCCTGACCATGTTGCCGCTTGTGGCGAAGGAGTTTCCTCGCAGGAACCATGAACAGCTTTCGTAATAATCCCTGACCGATTCCTTGAGGAATGTCTCTGGCGGGAGTACGCCGGAGATACGCTCCCCCCTGTCGGAGGTCAGGTAGATCTCCTTGATCTCTTCCACGGGGACCTTCAAGAGTTCGCCGTCCACCATCTCGATCATGATTGAATCGGCAAGGGCCGATGAAGAGAGAAGGAGGATCAAGAAAGAAACAATGATTGGGGTTGAACTTTTCTTCAAGGTTTTCATGGAGTGCCCCTCTTTTCCGCTTGATCGAATATGAAATATTTATTCATTGCTCAATTACAGATTCAAGAATAAGCAATAAGCATGCCGATACCCCTGAAGACAATCGACAGTGCTGTAGTACGGGCTGTTCCAGAGGGGGGAGCGAAATGGATTGATCAACGAATTCAGCTAGATGCGAGTAGCGGCTGAGATGGGGGTCGCTGTCGGCCGGTGATGTGTGAAAGGGTGGGTCGAGGTGCGGGTAGCCAGAGATGTGATGAATTATTTAACACCAGTGCCGCTGGCTGTTATTAATCGAAAACATGAAATTATTTTTTCGCGAGCCTTTGGTCGGGAACCCGTGCCCGATCAGCGTGGGCAGGCCAGGAGCCTGAGGAGGTAGTGCTTTCTGTAGCCCGGGATCCCCTGGTCGATCGTCATGATGGCCGGGGCAAACAAGCGGGGGTGCTTGAAAAGCAATCGGTAGAGGGAGAGCTTCCAGGGAATCTTGTCGTAGAATTTGCGTGAGAGAAATGTGAAGTTGTGGAGCCGATTGACCTGGCCGAATGCCTTGACTGCTCCTGGTCGGTCCGAGACGGCCCGGGCCGCGATTCGGCCGGAGAGCAAGGCCCCCACGATGCCGAAGAGGAAGAATGGGTCCATGGAGCCGGAGAGCGTTCCGGCGAGTATCTTGTCCGAATGGATCGGGCCAGTGGCCGGGATCTCGCGAAGCGGCACCCGGGCATTTAGTGGTATCCACTCGGAGAGATTCACCCCCTCGCGCTCCATGATCAGGCGCCTGCCCTTTTCCAGCCCGGCGGCTTTGATCGGATCCCTGGAGAAGAGGAGCGAATACCAGAGCCCTCTCGACGCAGCCGAGTAGAGGTACTCGGAGCAGAAATCGTCGAAGTAAGAAGAAGCGGCTCCCTCCATGTCCGTGGATGTGTGTGCGGCATATCCGTATATCCCGATGGTCGGGATGCCCAGACGTTCGTACATGTGCGGGGCGAGGCCGGTGGCGATGATCGAACCGGGGGGCAGCTCGTCCGGGTCTCGTATATTCCGGTCGAACTCGAATCGCACGCCGGCCTTCAGGGCCTCCTGGTAGAGGATCGTGTCGATCGACTCGGCCCGGCTTCCCCTCTCCACGATATAGAGGTCGGCCGGATTCAGGTCGGAATTATGTGTTCCGATAGAGGATCGCAGGAGAGAGACCGGCCGAAAGGCCCTTCTCACGTCGAGACCGGCTGCCTTGCAGAGATCACCCAGGCAGGCCGGTGTGACGTGGAGGGAAGGATGAAACCGCGGAGATCCACCTATCCGCGCCTCTCTCTCCAGGACCCGTACCTCACGCCCTTCCCGGGCCAGGTTGATGGCGGCCGCCATCCCGGAGAGACCGGCTCCGAGAACATGAATTGTCCGGTTCGTTACCAATACAGATTTCTTTCTCTGCGCCTCTGCGTTAAAATCCTTGAACGGAAGAACTCTCCCTGACGATCCGTAGGATCTCCACGCCTGCGGTCGAAGCCTCCCTGAGCAGGGCATCCTCGTCCTCATGGCGAAATTGTATCGCCATGCCGCAGTCAGAGCTTATCGCCTTGGGCACGGGGATGAGATCGCACCAGCACCCCGCCTCCTTGAAGAGCTTTTCCATCCGGATCACATCGTGGATAGAGCGAAAAATGGCGATGGATCGGCCGCGCTCAGTTTCCCTGTCCATGTTCACCCGGTCCCCGCTATTTCGCGCATCGCTCCCACCGCCTGGTCGATGTCCTCGGTCGAATTGAGGTAGCTCGCCGAGAAGCGGATCGTGCCGGTCGGAAAGGTGCCCGCGGTCCGATGCGCCGACGGGGCGCAGTGGAGCCCGGGCCGCGTGATGATGTCGAATCCTCGGTCCAGGGCGAAGCTCGCCTCGGAGGGGAGGATGCCGGCCATCGTGACGGAGACGATGGCCGCCGTCTCCTCGGGGCGGCATGGACCGTACAGGGTTATCCGGTCTATGCCCCGGAGCCCTTCGATCAAACGCCTCGTCAATGCCACTTCGTGGGCCCGGATCCGCTCCACCCCGGCTTCGAGGATATAGTGTAAACCGGCGGCCAGCCCGGCCAGGCCCGCCGTGTTCGGCGTGCCGCTCTCGAACCGGTCGGGGTAGAAGGAAGGCTGCTCCTCCCTCTCCGACTCGCTCCCGGTCCCTCCGAACTTCAGGGGGCAGATGTCGATGCCCTCCCGGATGTACAGCCCCCCCACGCCCGGAGGGCCGAAGAGCGATTTGTGCCCCGTGAAAGCCAGGAGGTCGATCCCCGCCTCCTCCACTTCCAGGGGGACGGCCCCGAGGGTCTGGGCGGCGTCCACGAGGAGCAGGGCGCCTTCCAGGCGGCGTCCGATCTCGCCCACCGGCATCAGCGTTCCGAGCACGTTGGAGGCGTGCGTGACCGCCACCAGGCGGGTCTCCTCCGTGACCGCCCCGAGCACGGCTTCGGCGCTCACAGAGCCGTCCGGCGCGCAGGGCACCCGATCGATCCGAATCCCGGCCGTGCGTGCGAGGTGTGTAAGGGGCCGCATGACCGAGTTGTGCTCGACCGATGTGGTGACCACGTGATCTCCCGGCCCGAGCAGTCCGAAAATAGCCGTGTTGAGAGCCTCCGTGGCATTCGAGGTAAAGACGATGTGGCTCGAGTCAGAGGCTCCGATCAGGGTCGCGAGGGTTTCCCGGGCATCGAAGACGATTCGGCCCGCCTCGGCGGAGAGCCGGTGGCCCGAGCGGCCCGGGCTGACACCCACCTCTGTAAGGAAACGGCCCACGGCTTCGGTCACGCAGGGCGGCTTGGGGAATGTGGTGGCAGCGTTGTCCAGGTAGATCATGGCAGACTAGAGCGTCACGACCCGGCTCGAGGTGAGAAGCGCCTCGACGATGTCGTACATGTTGGTGACCCTTCCCACTGCCAGATCATCTTTTCGCCCGTAGTAGTCGAGACAGGTTCCGCAGGAGAGGATCTCCGTACCTCGCCCCTCCAGCTCGCGAATAGCCTCCAGGCTCTCAGAGCCGGCGATGGTGAGGAGGATCCCCGAGTTGATGAAAAAGATCCGCTCCGGACAGGAGGGGCTCTCTATCAGGGTTTTGAGGAATGCCCTCATCAGAATTGTGCCGAGCTCATCGGCGCCGCGGCCCAACTGCTCGGATCCGATCAGCAGGATCGTTGCCGATCCCCCACAAGCCGGTACGTCTGAAGGCGTCGGGGCCGCCGCATCCGCCTCGCCCTCTTTGGCAAGGGCGAGGAGAAACTGCCCGTCCCTCTCCTCGATATCCACTTTGCATCCAAGATGCTCGGACATGCGGCGAACATTGTCGCGCGCCGCCTCTGTGTCGACGGCGACCCGGAGAGAGTCTCCTATATCCATCTCCTCGATCGCCCGTCGGGTTCGGATCACCGGCTCCGGGCATGCAAGGCCGCGACAATCCAGGTCGATATTTGTTTCGTCAAGCTTCATTCGAAAGTCTCCAAAATTCGTTCCTATCGATGAAGAAGCCCCCAAGCCCCAAGCCCACCAACTCACCAGGCAAAGGAGTCGATCCCGCCGAGAAGCTTCCGTGCCTTTCTCTTTGCGATCTCGTTTATCAGGCGTACATCAGGCAGGGCATCAGGGGGTGCGGCAAGGACCTTCTTCAGCTCGGACTCAAAGAGGGCCCGGTCAAGGGCCGCCGTGGCGTAGTACCGGGCGTAAAATACGTTTCCCATGAGAAAGCGATCCCCGTTGATGGTAAAGAGGGCATCGAACTCGGGCTTTGCTTTGGCCGGCCCCCCGCCGATCATGGCGGGCTGGCTGGCGTAATACATTCCGAAGAAGAGATGAGCCCCGCCGTAATAATATGTGTGATCCAGCTCTTTTACCCGATTCATCAGGGCAAGCACGCTCGGAAGGTCGAACAGCACCATGGGGTCCTTGAGGTTCAGGTTGATCAGGCCGGCCCATGAATTGGCAGTCCAGAAGATGGCCCCGATCGAGGAGAGGCGGAGCCGACCCGCCTCCTCCTCAAAGGACGCGCCCTCTTCAAGGGTTCTTCGGAATCCCTTTTGGAGCTTCAGCGCCTCCATCCCGTAGTCGCGCCCTTTGGTGTAGAGCCTGGTTGCCCATTCCGGGTCCTCTTCCTCGGCAAAGGCGAGTGCGTAGCCACAGTACGTCTTGGACGCCAGGACCAGGAGATCGTAGCTGTCGGGCGATGAAGCGATGAGGCCGTCGAGGAGCATCAGGAGTGCCGGCGCCCCCTCCCGCATCAAGTCCGGATCGTCCGAACGGTTCGCGGCATCCATCATGTCTTCGATAAACGGGCCGGATGCACCTATGCCGGCCCGCATCAGCGAAGTGCACCCCGGTGTGAAAAGAGCGAGTAGGGTTGCTGATAGTAGAGCCGCCGCAAAGGCATTTCTCTTCCTGGTCTGCAAAGTCTTACCTCCTGTCCCGGTCGAAAAAAGGGGAAACCGGACTGAGCCCGAAAAATGCAGTGGCCACCGACTGCATTTTTCGGGCTCAGTCCGGTTTCCCCCTGGTTGATTTATGGCCCTCTGTCTATCTACTGGCGGCTGTTCTCGCCAGCATCCCCTGGACCCCCTGCATCCCCCGGATCCTCCTCTTCCGAGGTGGAGTGAACAGGCAGGAGGATCGAGAAAGTGGTCCCTTTGCCGGGCGCGCTCGAGACGCGAACATGGCCTCCGTGGTCCTCGACCATCTTCGCTGATATGGGGAGCCCGAGGCCGGTGCCCCCCGACTTGTTGGTATAAAATGGCTCGAAGATCTTTTCCGCGTCCTCCTCCGGTATGCCCTTGCCGGTGTCTGTGATGTCGAGTCGGATCTCTCCGGATTTCCAGGATGTACTTATGCTGAGCTCTCCACCCTTTGGCATGGCATGAATGGCGTTACGGGTTATATTTACGAGGATCTGACGGAACTGATCGTTGTCGGCCATCACAAGGGGGAGCCCTCCTGCGAGGTCGAGATTAAGCTTGATGTGGGCTTGTTTCAGCTCGTGTTGAAAGACCGCCATGGTCTTCTCGATGATCGAATTGAGGTTTTCAAGCATCAGCGAGGGCTCGCTCTCCTTTGTGAAATGGAGGAGATTCTTCAGTATCCTCTCGAGCCGGCCCACCTCGTCCACGATGATCGCGGTGAGCTCTCTTACTTTGTTGGGGTCGCTGATCCGCTTGCGAAGAAGTCGGGCAAAACCGCCTATGGCAACCAGTGGATTTTTTATCTCGTGGGCAACCACAGCGGCCAGCTCGCCGATTGCGGCCAGCTTCTCCGATTGGATGAGCTGTGCCTGCGTCTCTCTGAGCTCGCGGGTGCGCTCGATCACCTTTGTCTCGAGCTGTTCATAATAGCTCTGGATCTCGCGCTTGAGCCGGATCTTTTCGAGGGCCCGCTCGATGGAGAGCTTCAGAAAATCGAAATCGAGCGGCTTGGAGACGTAATCGTAGGCCCCCTTTCGCATAGCCTGTACTGCGGACTCTAGCGAGGCATACCCGGTGATGACGATTCCAAGGGTGTCCGGCAGGGCCTCCTTGATGAACTCCATTACCTCGAGCCCATCCACGTCCGGCATGAGCAGGTCGGTGAGGACGATATCGTAGGACCGCTTCTCGAGCAGATCGATGCCCGCCTGGCCGTTCTCGGCCGTGTCCACATCGTAGCCCTCTTGAATGAGGAGGGCTTGGATGTTTTTGCGAAGCTGCTCCTCGTCCTCTATGAAGAGGATTTTGTACTGTTCCGGCACGGCCTACCTCGGCATGCCCGTCCTATTTCGATGGTATGAGCTCCTCGATCCGCTTGACCAACCTGTCGAAATCGATGGGCTTGGTGAAATAGTCGTCACAGCCAGCGCTGAAGCCTTTGTCGATATCATCTTGGCTTATGAGTCCGGATATGAAGATGACCGGTATGTCCCTATTGAAGTCTTTTCCCTGTTTGATTGCCCGGCAGAGCCCGTATCCGTCGATCCAGGAGAGCCGGATATCGAGCAGAACCAGGTCGGGCTGGCCATTAAGAAGCAGGTTCTTGATCTCCAGGCCGTTTGCCGCCGTGTCGACTGAGTAGCCTTCTTCGGAGAGGAGGGTTTTCATGTTCCGGCAGAACTGTTCATCATCTTCGATCAGGAGTATCTTCCTCTGGCTGCCCATGGCGGCTTACCTCATGATAGGTTCAATACCCATTCCTTTAACAGGATATTAACATTAAGAAAAAGGATTTTCAACTGAAATCAGCGACCGGCGAAGGTAGACCGTGGTTTCTGGTTTCAGTTGACAGTGTCCGGACCTTGGTGTTTGAATAGCTGGATTGCAGAGAAAATGCTATTTTTTCCGCTGAAGAGTTTTAACGCAGAGACGCAGAGACGCAGAGACGCAGAGATACAGAGTTGAGAACCCCCGGTGAATGGTTTTTTGTCATTAAGGTCCTTCGCTTCGCTCAGGATAAACTCCGCGAGAAATCTATCCGAGGGCACAACCTGAAAAGAAAAGATTTCTCCCTGCGGTCGAAATGACATATCCGACTTTTTATGAAATCAACAAATGATAAGCTTATAGGTTTGAATCGATTTATTAGCAGTACTCTGCGTCTCTGCGACTCTGCGTTAAAAATCTGAGAGAAAGAGTCCACCCGAAGGGCGATAATTCAACTCGAAAGAACAGTGGTAACAATGGAGAAGATTCTACTTCCCGATTTCCTCAACGACTACTCCTTTGAGAATGTCTTCCGCCAGGTAGCCGGGTGGCTGAAGCGCAATGAGGCAGCTCGCGGCCGATGCCCCCGACCCTTCATCGACGGGACAAGGATCCAATTCATCGATCCTTATGGGATGGTTGGGCTTATCGAGATCGGCCGGTTCCTCTCAAGCCTGGGTCTTTCTCCAATTCTCAGACTTGCCCCGGCCGCTGAGGTAACCCAGTACCTTTCGCGCATGGATTTCCACTCCGTGGCAAAAGGAGTATTCGAGCTGGAAGGCCATATCTTACAGGATGGCGGCAGTGAACATCGGCGTGAGGATTCCGATGTGCTGCTCGAGATCACTCCGATCACCGATACCGGCGATATCCACGGAATCGTGGAAAAAGTCACTGAAAGGGCCAATGTCATTCTTCAAAGACATTTAGGCTACGATGGCCGGGCCATCCACGCCTTCATTGTCTCCTTATCCGAGATCTGCCAGAACATCCTGGAGCACAGTGAGAATACCGGCTTTGTGGGAATACAGAAATATTTTTACCACCGTTCTCTGGGGAAGAATGTTGTGAAGATCGCCGTGATGGACCTGGGTATCGGGATCAGAGGCTCATTGGAGAGCCGGCTGTCAGGGCGCTACGGAGAGAACTGGTCCGATCTGGTCGCCATAGAGCAGGCGCTTCTTTTCGGCACCTCTCGCTACGATGAGAAAGGGCGGGGCCATGGCCTCACCGAAGTGAGAAAGTTCGTAACCCAGTGGAACGGAAAGATCTCGATCCGTTCCGGCACGGCAAAGGTCTCTATAATCCCACAATGGGAGAAAGGCCGACCCAGGCTTTCCAGGCTCTATTCCTTCCCGGGAACTCAGATTAACATCGTTCTTCCTGCCGCGGACGAGCTTCAATAAAATTATTTTTTTTCTCTTGACTTGCAGATTATTATTTGATAATCAGGTTTTCAGTTGAAAGCATTGAATGGACTCCGATGCTTACGTGAGCTTAGCGACTCGTTTCCCCCTTTTTTCGGATGACAATAAAAAAAGCGGTGCCAATGTGAAAGAGAAGGTGATCGATCTGGGCCAGGTGGCCTCCCAGTGCGTTCCGGACGGGACCAACCATCTTGTAACGCGAGAGACCGGAAGTTCAGTGCGGAGGCAAATCGAACAGGTGATCGCCGCCGAAGAGGGGCCGACTTTATTCGTGATCGATTTTTCCAGAATAGGGATCGTAGACTACTCCTGTGCCGACGAGATCATCGTCAAGCTCATCTCTCGATCCCTGGGTGACGAATACGGCGATATATTTTTGCTGTTGAGTGGGCTGAACCGGCATCAGATGGAGAACGTCGAAGTGGCCCTCGAGCGAAAAAAACTGGCAGCCCTCTGTATAAATCCATCAGGAGAGACAGGGGAGCCTGGAGAGTGGAGGCTCATTGGGATTCTGAATAAATACCTTACAGAAACACTTGACAGCGTGATGGGGAAGGGAAGAATCACTGCACGTGACATGGGCTCGAATCTTGGAATCGCGCTGAATACGGCCGGTACTCGCCTTCTCAATCTGCTGAAAAAAAGGCTGATCGCTCGCACTGAAGAATCGCTGCTCGAGGGGGGGCGACAATTTATTTATTCGAGCCTTGTAAAGAGGGAGAAGTGATGAACTGGGATCTGTTTGGGATAATCTGCCTCAACTTCGGAGCCTGGTCTCTACTCTTTCTTCTGTTTTATGTCTTCCTCTCCTGAAGGGGGAAGGGGCAGGACGGTTTGGGAGGTTATTCTCGAACAGCCTCCTAGGAGCGGATCTTGCTCTTGTTCCGCTTGAGGACTTCCTGGAAGGCCTCCACAACTTTCGGATCGAACTGTTTGCTCGTCGACCTGATCAGCTCGGCCATGGCCTCATCGTGTGAAAAGGCGTCCCGGTAAGAGCGATCCGAAGTCATCGCCTCATAGGCATCGGCCACTCCGATAATCCTCGATCCCATCGGAATTTCCTCTCCGGCCAGCCCGTCCGGGTACCCCATGCCGTCATAGCGCTCGTGGTGGTGCCGGATCAGGACCAGCTCTTCCTCGAGAAAGCGCATCGGCCGAATGATGTTCGCACCGATTATCGGATGCTCCTTCATGATTTTGTACTCTTCTTCCGAAAGCTTTGATGGCTTGAGCAGGATGTTCTCACTAATGCCGATCTTGCCGATGTCGTGCAGGATACTGGCGTTCCGGATCACCTCGATCATCTCATCCGAGAGATCGAGGTAACCTGCAATTTCAACCGCGTAACTGGCCACCTTGGACGAGTGCTCCCGAGTATAGTAGTCCTTTGCCTCCACCGCCATGGCAAGGGCCCGGGTGGAGTCGATGTAGGTCTCTTTCATCTTGCGCGAAAGCGCATAGAACTGTTTCTTTATATCGTTGATCTCACCGTCGTTCTTCAACAGGTGGGACGAGCTCATAGACGGGAGTGGATTGGGCTCCGGAGTACAGCCGTAGCAGACCTGATTACGCCCGTCGTTCTTGGCTTTGTACAGAGCGGCATCGGCGCGCTGGATCACCTGGTCCCTGCTGGAGATCCCTTTTGAGGGAAAGGCCGTGACTCCCATGCTTACCGTTATCTTTGTCGCCTTGCCGTTCTCCTCGATCACCTGGTTTTCGATCTTCAGGCGTATCCGCTCTGCGAAGGTCATCAAGGTGTCGTGAGTGATATTCGTGAGGAGGATGATGAATTCGTCTCCTCCGTAGCGGGCGACCAGGTCGGTCTTTCTCATGAAATATTGCAGCTCGCCGGCGAGCTCCTTGAGAACGTGATCGCCGAACTGGTGCCCGTAAGCGTCGTTGATCAGCTTGAAGTAGTCGATGTCGAGCAGGATGCAGTAGAAAGAGCCCCCGTATCGGGCGATGTTCAATATGTGATGGGAGAGCTGTTCGAGGAAGTAGCGTCGGTTGAACAGGCCTGTGAGGTCGTCCCGGATGGATAGCTCTTCGAGCTTGGCGAGCCTCTCCTGAAGGGGCTTCAGGCGCATCAAGAGCTTTATCCTCGAGATAATATCGTCCTCCCCGATCGGGGGCACGATGTACTCGTCGATTCCGAGCAGACACTGGCGAACCTCCGGTTCGGCCGATCTGTCGGGAGCGATGATCAGGATAGGGATCGTGGGGTAGAGGTTGCGAAGTTGTGTGTAGAGCTGCACCTTGGCCGGCCCTGTGGGGGACCAGTCCATGATGATCATTTCAGGATCGGCGTACTGGATGGCATCCACGGTATCATCGCCGGGTGGAATACGGGTTATTTCCATCTGGATGGACCGAAGGATCTCGGTAAGCTGAAAACGTTCCGGAACGGAGGAGATCAGGGCGACGCGGTATGAGGGGCCGTCGCTCTTGATGAGGCTGAGCCGGGAAATCTGAGCGGGAAGCGCGCAGGAGACAATATCTTGTTCCTGGTTGCCTGTGGTCTGATCTCCGCTTAGTTGATAAGGTTTCACTGGACCAGGGTGCTCCTCGAGCTTGAGAATACAGGAATATCCGGCGATGCTCCTAATATCGTCCTTTCATAATGCAATGAGTATTCCATTCTTCCCCACAAAATCTCGGTAACTTGTTAAAGCGTTTCCACGAACACGCACTGTGGGCTGGAAGACAGGGAAGGAATGGCGGATTTTGTTGAATTAACGCTACTTTTTCTCATAGTTCCGGCACCATAGGAGCTTGGCCCTCGATGCCGGGAGGGAGTGATCAATCGGAGAGAATGCCCCATAGTCGGAGCGCAGAGTGCGGATGGATTACCCGAAATCGGGAATTCCGACCTTACTATAGATCTGTCTTATCTTCTTGGTTCTGGGGTCACGCTCGATGGGGTCCCTGTATTCTAAGATGAGAGAGACGCACTCATCGAGGCCTCGGGTGGCGAGGAGGCGGCGCATCTGGGAGGCCAGGGCCTCCCGGACGGAATCAATGTGCGCATCTTCCTTGACATTGAAGCGGATCCTCAGGGCATTGCGCTCTTCCTGGAGGATCTGGAACTGCTTGATCCCGGCTACGTCCAGCGAAG
Source organism: uncultured Thermodesulfobacteriota bacterium (assembly GCA_964522545.1). Taxonomy (GTDB): domain Bacteria; phylum Desulfobacterota; class DSWW01; order CAZFWM01; family CAZFWM01; genus CAZFWM01. The sequence continues at coordinate 5,213 of CAZFWM010000021.1, read as the reverse complement.
AGATCTCCATGGCCATCGGGGGAAGTGGGACATAGCCGCCGGCCGGGGCCTCGATCCAGAAGGTGTCGTCAGTGCGGCCGTGCACTTTGATCACAGGCAGCGGGCTCCCGCATGGGCAGGGCCCTGGGATCGGGGTGATGGAGTCGGTGACCTCGTAGCGGATTATCGGCTGGGTCTGGTTGAAGAGGTTGGTCAGCAGGATCCGGTCGCACGGCTCGCCGGGGGGAGTCGGCTGGTAGTGGCGGTCTACGGGTTCGATGATCGCATAGTCGAGGTTGACGTGCATCGCCCCCTGGGGACACTGGTTCGCCATGATCGGGCACTCCGAGGTGCCGTACGTCTCGTAGAAGTCACAGTCCGGGAATGCCTTTCGAAGTACAGGAAGGGCGGTGGAGGGCAAGGGCTCACTGGTGAAGGTCATGATTTCGGGCCGGATGCGGAGCCGGCCGCTGAGCTGTTCATGGGCCAGAATCTCCATGAACGTGGGGTACCCATTGAGGTAGAGAGGACCGAAGGCGTTGAGCCGCTCCACGATGTCGGAGATCGGCTCGAGGATCGAGATGTACTCGAACCGGGTGAAGAATCTCGCAGAGCGCGGAACGATGAGAGACATGAGGTAGGTCGTGTAGAATCCCGTGGTCGGGAGCACCATGGCCGAACGCACACGGCGGTAGAGGATCCTCAGGCGCTTCCACCAGGCGAGCCGGCGTCTGACCATGCGGGTCATGATGACGCCGCGCATTGTGTCCATGCTCGGGGGGTCATAGATGAAATAGCCCACAGTGCCGGTCGTGCCCGAGGTCAGGGCCACAACATGCGTGTCACGATAAAGAGAGCCCAGATTCTTCTTGTCCGCTACATACTCCTCGATCCCGGAGCGGGTGACGGCCGGATCGGCCACGGTGCGGTCGAAGTCGGCCATCAGATCCTTCTTGGTAGTGATAGGGAGGTCGGCCAGATCGAACCGGTCAGGGTCGATGCGGGCGTATAGGTTCCGGTAAAAAGGGATCGTTTCCCTGGCCCGGGCCACCAGGGCCCGGAGCTTTTCGAGCTGAATGCGGACGAGGTCATCCGATGTCGATCGGGTCTCGTTCTGTCGGGCCTCGGCCGAGGCTTTGAGCATTCTCCAGAGCCCCATTTGTGCTCCTAGGGATCAGATTATAGGGCGGCCCGTGGCCGCCGGTATGATTGCATTAGTAAGAAAAGGCGGGCATGGCCCGCCCTATGTTATTGACAGACGCGAACCTGACATTCGTGAGCCCCTATGCGCCAATCACGCCCCCCGCACCAGGCGTTCAGCGATCTGCACGGCATTGAGGGCCGCGCCCTTTCGAAGCTGGTCTCCCACGATCCACATGGCAAGCCCCTTCGATACCGTGGTATCCGTGCGGATGCGTCCCACCACACACTCGTCCGAGCCTGATGTCGTCACCGGCATGGGGTAGCGCCCGCGGCCCGGCCGGTCGCACACCGTAACGCCCTCGGCCTTGCGGATCAGGGTGCGGGCCCTGGAAGGGGAGAGCGTGCGCTCCAGCTCGACGTGGACGGCGATCGAGTGCGAGCGCATCACGGGCACGCGCACCGTGGTGGCCGTCACCCTGAGCTCGGGATCGTGGAGGATCTTCCGGGTCTCGTCCAGGCACTTCATTTCCTCCTTGGTGTACCCGCTCTCCAGGAATTCCCCGATCTGGGGGATCAGGTTGAAAGCGATAGGGTGGGGGAACCGGTCCGGACGGAACTTGAGGGGGCCCGATTTCCCCAGGGAGCGGTGACGAAGCTCGTTGAGGGCCCACTCCATGGTCTGGCTCTTGAGCTCCTCCATGGCGCCGGCTCCCGCGCCGGACACGGCCTGGTAGCTCGCGGCCACCACGCGCCGGATCCCATGGGCGCGAAGCGGGTAGAGCCCCATGAGCATGATGATGGTGGTGCAGTTCGGGTTTGCAATGATGCCGTTATGGGTGAAGATGTCATCCGGGTTGACCTCGGGCACGACGAGGGGCACGTCCGGGCGCATGCGAAAGGCCGAGCTGTTGTCGATCACCACGGCGTCCGCCCGTACCGCGGCCGGAGCAAAGGTGCGGCTCCTGCCGGCGCCGGCTGAGAAGAAGGCAATGTCCACGCCGGAAAATGAACGCCGGGTAAGTTCGCGCACGCGGACCTCGGAGCCCCGGAAGGGGAGGGTGCGGCCGGCCGAGCGTCGGGAGGCGAGGAGCACGAGCGATTTGACGGGAAAAGAGCGCTCCTCGAGGATTCGGATCATCTCGGTGCCGACGGCCCCGGTCGCGCCGGCAACGGCCACGCAGTAAGTCTTCATCATGCCTCCTCTGCCGAGAATTTCCGCCAACCATATTGAATCGAAATCTTCTTTGTCAATATGAATCCGCCACGGACACACCTTTTTTGCACTAGCGGCTCGATTGACAAAAAGGGATAGTTCTTTTAGTCTGGCAAATTCCTTACGTGTAGATTTTCCGTATAAATTCGTACGAATAACTAAGATCGCCCGACGGGGCGACGCAACGTAAAGGGAGAGTGGCATGAGTCGAGTACGCGTTCTGATCCTAGGGGCCGCGGGCCGGGATTTTCATAACTTCAACTGTGCATTTCGCAACGACCCCGACACAGAGGTCGTGGGCTTCACCGCCACCCAGATCCCGGGCATCGCCGGCCGGCGCTACCCGGCCGAGATGAGCGGCCCACTCTACCCGGAAGGCATACCCATCTTCAACGAAGAGGACCTGGACAGCCTGATTGAGGAGCATCGAATCGATCATGTGATCCTTGCCTACAGTGATCTGAGCCACATGGACGTGATGCACATCGCCTCTCGGGCCCTGGCCGCCGGGGCCGACTTCAGGCTCATGGGTCCGACAAGAACCATGCTCCCCTCGAAGGCAAAGGTCATCGCGGTATGCGCGGTCCGGACCGGGTGCGGTAAGAGCCAGACTACGCGCTACATATCGCACACCCTGCGGGAGATGGGGCTCAAAGTCGTGGCCATCCGGCACCCCATGCCCTACGGGGACCTCAGCCGGCAGCGCGTTGAGAGGCTGGCCACCTATGAGGATCTCGACACGCACAAATGCACAATCGAGGAGCGCGAAGAGTACGAGGCCCACATCGACGAGGGGATCGTGGTCTTTGCGGGCGTGGACTACGGCGAGATCCTGAAGGAGGCCGAGAAGGAGGCGGACGTCATCATCTGGGACGGTGGGAACAACGACCTCCCCTTCATAAAGCCCGACCTCTGGATCACCCTGGCCGATCCGCTCCGGCCGGGCCACGAGCTGAGCTACTACCCGGGCGAGACGAACTTCCGGATGGCCGACATCATCGTCCTGAACAAGGCGAACACAGCCGGCGCGGAGAGTGTGAGGCAGGTGAAGGCGGCGGCCCGGAAGGCCAATCCGGATGCCGAGGTCATACTGGCCTCGTCCGAGGTCTCCGTGGACGATCCCGATGCGATCCGGGGCAAGAGGGTTCTCATTGTGGAGGACGGCCCCACGCTGACCCACGGAGGTATGCCCTTCGGCGCCGGCCAGGTTGCAGCGGACCGGTTCGGTGCGGCCGAGGTAGTCGATCCTATGGACTATGCCGTGGGATCCATCAAGGAGTGTTACCGGAAATACCCGAACATCGGGAGACTGGTGCCTGCCATGGGATACTACCCGGATCAGATTCAAGAGCTGGAGGAGACCGTTCAGAACGTGGATGCGGACCTTGTGCTCGTGGCCACTCCCATCGATCTTGCCCGAATCATAAAAGTGGACAAGCCCGCCATGCGGGTCCGCTATGCCTTGGAAGATATGAGCGAGCCCACGCTGGCGCAACTTGTCCGTGACTTTGTCGGGAAGGATTGAGGCCGGAGCGAAGAAAAGAAGCGTGAACATTCGAGCTCAGGCTCGGGTATGTGAAAGGAACAGGGACAATGGAGCAAAAGGATCTTGTGACGATTCGCGATCTTACGGCCGATGACGTGGCCGAGATCTTCGAGCTCACGGCGGAGATCAAGGCCCGCCCGGAGGCGTACAGAGAGAAGCTTGCGGGAAAAACATTGGGCATGATCTTCCAGAAGTCATCCACCCGGACCCGGGTCTCCTTCGAGGTGGGTATCTACCAGCTCGGGGGCACGGGTCTCTTCCTCAGCTCCTCCGAGATCCAGCTCGGACGGGGCGAGACCATTCCGGACACGGCCCGCGTCCTGTCGCGCTACGTGGATGGGATCATGATTCGGACCTTTGCGCACGAGGAGGTGGTCGATCTGGCAAAGTACAGCTCCATCCCCGTGATCAACGGCCTGGACGACTTCGTCCACCCCTGCCAGGGGCTGTGCGACTATTTCACTATTTGGGAGAAGAAAGGGAGCCTTCGCGGGGTCAAGGTCGCCTACATCGGAGACGGCAACAACGTGGCCCACTCCCTGATCTACGGGGCGGCCCGGACCGGCGCACATCTGGCCGTGGCAACCCCGGAGGGGTACGAGCCGATGGAGGCGGTCGTTGCAGAGGCGCGGGACGCTTCGGCGGAAACGGGGTGCGCCATCGAGGTGCTTCAGGACCCTGCCGAGGCGGCGGCCGGGGCCGACGTGATTTACACCGATGTGTGGGCCTCCATGGGACAGGAGCAGGAGCGGGAGAAAAGGCTTTCCGCGCTCAAGGCGTTTCAGGTCGACTCGGCCATGATGGCCCGGGCCGCCGGCGACTGCCTCTTCATGCACTGTCTGCCGGCCCATCGGGGAGAAGAGGTCACGGACGAGGTGATCGAGTCGGATCGGTCTGTCATCTTCGATCAGGCGGAGAACCGCCTCCACGTGCAGAAGGCGATCATGGTCCTGCTGATGGGGCGGTAATTTAATTGCATAGGAAATCTTACCTTTTCCGTTAAGGAATTTTTAACGCAGAGACGCAAAGAGGGAAACCTGAGGAGCTTATGAAATAGATTTTTTCAACCACAGAGGACACAGAGGTCACAGAGAGAGAATGAATGCGATCAATCTAATCCTTTCTCTGTGCTCTCTGTGTCCTCTGTGGTGAATTTTTTTTTAACTCGACAGTCAGAAGTTCTCCTGCCTGAATTTCCCTAACGGAATTCCTCTCCCTTGATCAATTTCATATTCAGTATAGTCATTTCTTCGATGAGTTCAAGCAGCATTTTGTAATTGTCGGAAATACTTCCTTGCGCGGTCTACCTTTTTGTCGCCCAGGTAGATCAAT
>CAZFWM010000020.1:35190-40096 GCA_964522545.1 uncultured Thermodesulfobacteriota bacterium | reverse complement strand
GTTAGCGAACCCTAAGTGTGAGTGAGTCACCCATATCGTATTGGCATTGAGAAAAGGGAGAAAAAAGATGAAGACAATCATCCGGATTATGCCCACCACACTTTTTATCTTCTTCTTGTCTGTCACCCCAGCCCTCGCCGTCACGATCCACGTCCCGACCAGCCAGCCGACGATCCAGGCCGGGATTGATGCGGCCATGGATGGGGATCTCGTCCTTGTAGATCCTGGCATTTACGTGGAGAACATCGACTTCCTCGCCAAGTCGATTACCGTTCAGAGTGAGGAGGGGGCCGATGTGACGATCATCGATGGGAGCCACGTTGGATCTGCGGTGAGATCGATCAATGGGGAGACGGAAGCAACAGTCCTCGATGGTTTCACGATTCGTAAAGGCAACGCCGACAGTGGTGGAGGAATCTGCTGTCTCAACTCCTCCTCACCGACCATCAAAAACTGCACGATCTCCCAGAACAACGCTGAATCCTCTGGCGGAGGGATCTACTGCCTTGACTCCTCACCGCTGATTACGAACTGCACGATCTCGGATAACTGGTCAAACCTACACGGCGGAGGGATCTACTGCTCTGACTCCTCCCCCACGATCACCAATTCCAACATCTCGGAAAACAAATCCAATCTTCATGACATCGGAGAGGGCGGCGGGATTTACTGCTTCAACTCCTCTCCCACGATATCGAACTGTATGATCTCGGAAAACCAGGCAGACGACCGTGGTGGTGGGATCTACTGTAGCGAATCCTCCCCAACTATCACGAACTGCACAATCTTGGGTAATAGTGCTACCCACAACGGCGGCGGGATTTATTGCAAAAACGACTCCTCCCTGACGATCGCCAACTGCACCATCTCAGGAAACAGCGTAATTAGAGGCGGCGCGATCTTCTGCCATTACTTCACCTCTCTGACCGTCACGAACTGCATTCTTTGGGAGGACTCTGCTTTTTTTGGCCCAGAGATAGCTATTATTGAAGTTTCTAGCTTGACCATAAGCTACAGCGACGTTCAGGGCGGAGAGATTGCTACATACGTTGAACCATCTTCTACTCTGAATTGGCTTGAGGGGAACATCGACGAGGATCCGCTCTTCGTGGGCGGAGGCGACTATCATCTCAGTCGTCGCTCTCCATGCATCGATGCCGGCATTGATGCAGGCGTGCATAAGGATATAGACGGTCAGCCCAGGCCGTTTGGAGCCGAATTCGACATGGGGGCGGATGAGTTTTGGCCCAGGCCCTGCCATGCCCAGATCATGCCGATCTCGCACAGCCCGATCATCCTCTATCTGATTCCGTCCCTTGGACTCTTTTTTCTCAGCCGGAGATTCTTTGACTAAGTACACAGAATACGGGGTTATCTTCGCCGCGAATAGATCCAGAGGGCGAAGATGTTCTTGAACCGGTAAAAAAATTCGTGGAAGAGGTTGAAACGGCTGGCGCGGAGGTCCTCGCATTCGACCGGGATCTGCAGGACCTTTGCCCCCTCCCGGCTCGCCAGGTAGACCAGATCGATGACGTATGAGGAACCGTAATTTATCCTGTCCAGGTGGCGCTCGATGATCTCTTTACGGTAGGCCTTGGCCGCGATGGAGTAATCGTCGAAGCGGAGGCCGAGCAGGCGCCTCACGAGGAAGGTGAAGGTCCCGCTCCCCGCACGGCGAAAGAGTGAGCGCTGCTGGGTTCCCATCTTCTTCGAGCCCACCACGATGTCATATTCGTCGAGGAGCTCGACGGCGCGCTCCACAAAATCGAGCTTCACGGAGAGGTCCATGTCCAGGGAGACGATCCGGTCGTACCGGGCGCGGACCACACCCTCTTTGAAGGCGGTTCCCACCCCCTTTTCCGGCAGGCTGAAAATGGCTACGTCCCCTTGGCGCCGCGCGAGGTCCTCGCCGATCTCCACGGTCCGGTCGGTGGAGCCGTTGCTCCCCAGGATGATCTCGAAAGGCGTTCCGAGCCGATCGAGGCCCTTCTGAAGGGTGCGTACGTTATCCTCGAGGATCTCCTCTTCATTGTAGACAGGGATGAAAATTGTGTAAGGCTGCATCTTGTTCCGATCATTCCTTATGAATTCGTAACAATCTACCATTTCGTGCGAGAGAGGAAAAGAGAGGTTTTTTATGAGCAAAGATGAAGAAGGTGGTTCCGCTATTTCTTGGGATTCCATGCGTCAAAATTCTCCAAAAGCAATCAGCGACCACCGGTTCTATCGGTGGTCGCTGATTGCGGCGGGCTCAGGTCCTCCGGCGGGACCGGAGCGAGCACCCCGCCGGACGGGCGCACGGAGAGAATGAGCCCTGCAGGCGGGTTGTTGTTGAAGCACTCCAGTTCGATGGGGAGCCAGCTGCTCTTCAGGTGCTCTTCAGCCTCACTTGACATCATGGATCAGATTAAATATTATTTGTATATAAATAGTAGTCTTTATTATAGAACAATATTTATCTGAGCATATAAAATAACGCATCAGAAAATAACTTCGTTGCTTAATGCATAACATTTAAGAATGAAACAATTGTTTTATCGTAATTTCTATACCATGACGACGGAAGGAGGTAATTGGGATGGACATCAGAAAAAAAAGAAGAGGAGTTGTACCATTTATTCTTGTGATCTTTCTTCTCACCGCTTTGCAATGGGCAACTGCAAGCGCCGATTATTCAACATTAGTAGATGGAGTTACTCAGATAGCTAATCATAGAAATCCCAGTCCCGTTTGGGCTGATTCAGAAGCCTGGGTCCCCATCGCCTCTGGGGATGAGGACACTTCGTTCCCATCGACCTTCGTTATGGCCAGGGAATACAACTCTGGTCGAATCGTTATTATGGGAGAAAATGGTTTTTTTAAATTTTCTCTGCTTTCTGAGTACGACAACGAAGTTTTTGCACTTAATACGATCTCATGGCTTCGAAACGCGGGAAGTATGAATGTAGGATATACATCCGGACACAGTGAATGGTATCTCCCCGAAGCGGGGACAGATCTGTACGAGGCTTTGCAAGATGAAAATTACAATGTCACGGGGATCGCAGCTCCCATCGGCGAGGGCGACTTAGACGGAATATCAGTTTTGATCGTGGGGAATGCTTGGGGGAATATTACGGAAGCTGAGATTGATGAAATAAAGGATTTCGTCAGCAGCGGTGGTGGTCTGCTAATGCTGGGGTTGGGATGGTCTTGGCCATCCCGATACGAATTCGAAGATTACCCAATGATGAAACTGGCCTCTCCTTTTGAGGCGCGCTGGCTCGACAGATCGATATCTGATCCAACGGACCAATACCCGGACTATCCTAGTAGCCCTATTTTCCAAGTCTTTTATCCCGACATTACTGCCATAGGCACTATCTTTGAGGCATTTAGCGTGATCGAAGACATCCATATCTCATATTCTGTAAATCCTGAAGATCCTGAAGATCCTGATTACTTAGCTGCCCAAATATATGAACATGAGTCCATTCGTATCCCCTACGTGCAAGCCCACAGTATTCTAAGCATACCATCCTTGGAGTTTTCCCAAACCTATCATCAACATGATCTTATCTATGACTTCTACCACCAAGAGCTACAAGTGTATCCCGGATATTTTACCAGAGACGTTTTTTTTGATCCTGATGAAGATGATTATTTCTACTGTTTTGCCCAGGCGAGGGAACGGGCCTACATTACTTTAATCGATTCAAAAATCATCGATTCGGAAATAAAATCGGATATTGCTACGGCTGCGGCTCTATCAGGACGCTATGCCGATATTTGGGACGAATTCTCCATCTTTCTCTTGGATAACGGACATCTGAATGGGCCGCAAAAGGAGTTTATTTACAATTTCCTTTCGGTATTCCCATCAGATCTGCACTCTTTGCGCTATCTAAGCGATAAAATCTATTATTGTAGAGAACACCCAGAAGATCATGAAATATGCTATGAATGTCCTGGTGTTGACCTATCGACCAGTGGTGGAAGAGTAAACATGACTTCATGGCGGATCGGAGATATTGAATTTCCAGCCTTCCCTGCTGACGCTTATGATCCGGGCGAACCTGTTCATATGGCCGAACACTTTTCTATAACTCTTGCCCACGAAGTAAACCATAACGTAAATGCCACTATTATTTGGCCTGACCAAGAACTGTCTGCACGCATGTGCGCGCTGATCGATCAGATGGCGCCTCAGGAGATTGTATTCCAAAGCTGCGAGAGTGGACATAGAATCAATTTGGATTTGACCAAGCAAGCCTTTCAAGCCGCTGGTCTTTGGGATGGAATTGAAGATTGGGATACAGCATGGGAAAGATACTGGGACAACGACCCACCTGGCGCCGGCTATTTGCACGATGACTATTTTTTGAGGTCATTAAAGACCGCATGCGAATCGCCTCAGGAGGTGTTCGCGAGCCTGTCCAATCTCTATTTTGCAGATAGCCGTATCATGCTTGACCTTTCCCTGCGGCGGTGGGATCGGGGAATAGATACGTGCATTAATCAGTTCTTATTCTTCGCGGATATCTACTCTCAGGGAACAAATGAAACGATTATGTATCGAACTGAAATGGAAGGAAATATCGATAGCTGGATCGCTCATCTTCGCCGAGACGACCCAGAATATACTAACGGGATCTCCGGAATCTCCTTCTGTGATGTAGACATGAGCTTTGATCTGAACTCGGAAGGAGACGTTATCAACATTACGAAAACGACAGCGGCCGATCTCGTCTTGATCCGTCATCGGCTTATCGGCAACCAGTACCTCAATATCTACGATGTACCGGACGAGGTGGAGGGCGAAATCAATCCTCTCACCGCCTCGGACACGTGGATCGGCAATGTGGGGACCGACTATGAAATCACCCACATGGCCGCCGGGGACATGGACGGCGACGGCACGGACGAG
>CAZFWM010000020.1:0-35090 GCA_964522545.1 uncultured Thermodesulfobacteriota bacterium | reverse complement strand
CGAGAACCAGTACCTCAATATCTACGACATCCCGACCGTGGTGGGTGGCGAAATCAATCCGATCATCGCCTCGGACCTCTGGATCGGCAATGTGGGGACCGACAACGAGATCACTCACATGGCCGTGAGCCGATAGCCTCAGATGAATGGATTGGCCAAACAGAGACTTGATTTCAGGGCGTAAGCTACCACCATAGGTGGTAGCTTAGCGGATCGAAGAACGGGTTGATCTGGCTGTGAAGATCGAAACGCGTTGAAAGCGCCCTCGGGAAGTGCGATTCGTGAAAAACATCTCCAGCCTATTTTTTTCCTGCACAACTCTCGCAGGATCTTCCTTATATCCAGCCGAATATTGCCGTACAATACCTTCTGTCGGTATTTCGGCAAAATCCTCAACGTAATACTTGCATTCCCACTTTACATGTGCTTGACTTTAAATATCTTTCATTGCGGTCCTCCTGCCCCTCGGGGCCTTCCTTATAGAGGACCGCTTTCTATATAATTCTCACTCGTTATGGTAGAACCTTTTCAATTCTCACTGGCAGAGCCGGTGGATTAATTATGATATCAAAAATATTCTATAGTATTTCCTATACAATACAAAAAAATCGCACCTTGTTTCTTTTATTCATCTTTGGGGGGCTTTTTCTTTTTCTGTACGCCTCGCATATCAAGTTGTTTGAGAAAGAGCCATGGGATTTTAAAACGTATTATTATTCTGCGAAGACATTTTTTGCCTATAAAAATCCATACAGCGTCCAAGAAATAAACCAGTTACATGGGACGGACATCTGGCATCCATTACCCTATCATCCTTACTTTCTTTTCATCATTGCTCCACTTTTACACTATGATTTAAAAACGGCTGGTACAATTTACCTTGTCTTTAACCTGATAGTGATCTTTTATCTTTTATGGGTGTGGAATGCCCTCTTGGGAGGGAAAACCAAAATCCTTCTGCTTTTGTTTCTTCTGTTTTTTTCTTTCAATCGCTCACTCTCAATTCTTTTCAATTCAGGAAATATTTCAGTCATCGTGGCTGCTATCATCTGGAGTGCTCTTTACTTTTGGAAAAGAGAAAATGCTGTCCTGTTTACCCTGCTGATTTTTATAGCCATGTTATTTAGAGTATTTCCGGTACTGTTTTTGTCTCTTGTTTTGTTATATCCCAGGGAGATGAAGATTCGAGCGGCGAAGACGGCCATCGTCTGTATCATTATAGCATTGCTTCCATTCGTATTCCGACCACCATTGTTAATTCAATACATTGATACATTAAGTAAAATGCCTCTTGAATTGGGATGCATAAATCCCTGTTCTTACAGTGTGTTCGTTGAGGCAGCAAATAGGATCGGGATACAATGGGAACATCTCCCCCATCTCATCTACATTCTATATGTAATTGTGATACTTCTCTTTTTTTTAAAAGCCTTGCGGAAAACCGACTGGAAAAAAGATAAAATACAAACGATAAATCTGTTCTTTCTTACCTATATTTTGGTGGTCCCACGCTTTAAAGATTATTCATACATTTTGGCTGTTCCGGTTGTTCACGAAATCGTTGTAAAGAATGTTCAACTCGTATTTTTTGCATTTTTTAACGTATTTGATTTTATCCATAAGTCAAATCAGTTTATTGCTGATTATCATCCTTTTTTGACAATATTCATTTTCTGGATTTACTATGTGTATTGCATTCTCTCGACAAAGGAGCAAGGGCAGGAATAGGCAACCCTATACAATCTTCATCCCGAACTATAAGGAAATAGAGATTTGATCAATTAGACGGCGGGATTGTCTTGAGCTCTATCGCATCGAAATACGCTGTCCCCGTGTTTGGTGAGCCGTATTCCCCGAGGCGGCACTGTACTTTTCCCTTGGTTGGACTGCGCTTTGTCCGGCCAAAAGCCTCCACGAACTGCCAATCCTTCGTTCCTGAAATCACCTTTGTTTTTATATCGGTCCCCTCAACCTCCAAATAGGCGCCTGCGCCCAGCTCGGATATGTCTTCCGTCTTGATCCATCCCGACAGATGATATTCAGTGTCCGGCTCCAGGCTCCGAACCTGAACCCATCTGGAGTCAGCCGGATTATTGTGTACAACCTTTGCCGAATACTTGCCTTTCTTATTCACCACCATGTCTACTTTAAAACGATTTTTCGCCCCCTCCTCTTGCCATAAGTCGAAACGCCAATACCTGGGCTTTCCGCTTACGACATCTTCAAAATCGCCGTTCTTGACGAGGTTGGGTTGCCGTTGAAGCGTTTCCTGCCTTTCTTTCGCCTCCAGGCGATAGGTTTCTAATTTTCGCCGCAAATCACCAAAATTCGGACTCTCGAGAAACGAGGGGCTTACCCATACACTGATACGAATGCCCTCTATTAAAACCTCTATGAAGGTGGATGACAGAAGGTCGTGCAGCTCGGCATCGATATTATAGGGCTCCTTTATCAAAACGATGTCAACCGTTGGCTTCTGTTTAAAGGACGAACATTCGCCGTAAATTCCAAAGTAATGTTCCTGAAAAGGATTCTCGAACATGTAAACATACGGATGCCCGGAAAGTAGATAATTGATCGAATTATAATCAGCTGAAATGATAGTCTCCTCCGGCAGCACCTCATTCAGATCCTCTAAAAAACGTACTTCCTTCTCCTTTGAAAAGTCATAAAATTCTTTTGTGACTGCGGCGGGCAAGGGCATACGGACTCTTTGTCCGAACAGGTTCATGCAGATCGCCGCAATGAGCATCACGACAGATACGGTCCTCTTATGGTTGCACTTTGCGATTCCCTCCAGGATGATGATGATTATGGCCGCCATGGTACAAAAATCATAATGGTAGAATCCCTCTATGAGATAATTAGAGCCGGAGAGGATATTCACAAAGAGGGCCGCACCCGGCAGAAGTACAAAGGGAAACCAGGAGCGAACAAAAAAGACGGCAGGCCACATGACTTTAAGAATATACAGGCCGACCTCACGCTTGAAAAAAGCCTCCTTGATGAATGAGGGTCGGTACCACTTGGAGAGGATATCTTGAAACCATGGCGCAGTAAGAGATGATCCTATGTTTTCAATTGCGAAATCCGGGTTGAGCCATAAGCATGTTAGCGCCTTGAAGTGGGGAAGCAAGAGTTTCAGGTTTATTGCAAACCAGGCGATAGAGATGACAAGGCCTGAGACAAAATGTATCCGTTTCAGATCGAAACGCCCTCTTGTCATAAGCGCCAGGGCCATAAAGAATCCCACCGTCAATGCAACATCTTCCTTGCAGGAAAGGGCAAGCGCCAGGAATAGATAAAAGAGAGACGTTCTGCCTGTCTTGCATGAGAAGTACAGCATCAAAATAAAAATCGTGGCAAATGCCTCGGTGTGGAAAATATCAATGTTCATATTGATCAGAAAAGGGCTGGACCAAACGGCTGTGGTAACAGAGAGAGCCACCAGTCTTCCCTGTCGCCATAAAACAAAAAGGCAGAAAACACCGCATGCATAAATTCCCAGCGAGTGAAGGATGAGTAGCCAGTAATGCGATGCGGGCAAGTAATGAAACGGGGCGAAGGCCCATTGAAAATAGTCTTGATTGTCCGCCCATACATAAAGTCCTCGAGTTGTCATAAAGGGTTCATAGAACCGGGATAAGAGGTGCGATGAATGGAAGAGTATCCCGTAGTCGAAATTCAAAAGATGGAAATGGTTGTAAGCTTGGATCGGCGGCAAGACATAGAGTATGAGGAAATAGACCGCTCCTCCAATAGCCAAAGTGCCAAATAAAAACTGGCCGATTTTTCGCTTACTCAACGTCCATCTGGTGTTTGGCCTTAATCGGTGCATATTTCGAGCCTCTGGTTTCATTACTGAAAATAGAGTATTATTTATACTTAGTCGCCCAGGAAGTGGAGTCCCTTGACGGTGACGAAATGGTCCGCAGAGTATCCCACCAGCCAGATGCCCTGATCAAATGTCCCGAGGTCGTACGCCTGGAAGGAAAAGGACATTTTCCTCACAACGGCGCAGAAGCCGAAGACCGCGGAGTAGAGGAGGATGATCACCAATAAGAGGACCAAGAGAACAGAGCCTGTAGCTTCTTTTGTTTTGCCCACGGAGCTGTAATCTCTGACCAATGAGTCAATCTCCGTCCGAGCGAGGCGGCTCATCGAGCCTGGAAAAACGAAGAAAGAGCGCCCTGTATAGGTACCGCGCCAGGATTCCCGAACCCAGTTTGGACAGACCCCCCTTTCGCTCCTCGAATCGAATCGGAACCTCGACGATGGAACAGCCGGCCGTGTGGGCCTTGAACAGGACCTCGGTCACGACGAAGGGGTCCTCTGCCTGCAAGGTTTCCGGCCGGATTCGCTCAAGGGCCAGGCGGGTGTAACACCGAAAGCCGGATGTCACATCTTCCGCAGGGAAGCCGAACAGGGTCTTCAGATAGGCGTTGGCCATCTTTGTGATGACTCGTCTTCCCGTACCCCGGTCAGGTGTGGACCCACCCGGAATGAGCCGGGACCCTATGATCACGTCGCCCTTCGAGGCGGCGGCGAGAAGGGCGGGAATGTCTTCGGGTCGGTGTGAGCCATCCCCGTCCATTTCGACCACGAGGTCCGCATCGCGTGACAGGGCTTCGGATAGGCCGGCCCGGCTCGCGAGCCCACGGCCTCGGGGCCCGCGACGCTCCATGAGCACGACCCTGGAGTCCGCGGCGGCCATCTCGGTCACGATTTCGCCTGTTCGGTCAGGCGAGCAGTCATCCACGACGAGCACGCTCAATCCGGGCACATCCAGGGCCAGGATCGACTGGACCAGGGGCCCTATCGCCTCTCGCTCATTGTACGTGGGTATGAAGACAATCGTCCGCTTGGGCGAGCTCAAAGCAGGCCCTCCTTCCGGGGCAATTAGCGCCCTCCCTTGTCCGCACCCTCAAAGGCGGGTTCCGTGAGGGCCGCAGAGGCCTGGCCGGCGTATCGAGATTCCGGGAACTCCCGCACCACCGCCTCGAGGCTGGCCCGGGCTTCATCGAAGCGTCCAAGCATCTTGAAGCTCAGCCCGATGTGATAGTGAGCCTCATCGACGAGCCTGCTCTTCGGGTATCTCTCGATCAGGCGGCGGTAGGCCGTGATCGTCCCCGGATAGTCTTGTTTTTTGTAGAAGCAGAGTGCGTAACAGGCGAGCGCTTGATCCACCCCTTTGAAGTCGGTGTGCTTCTCTACGATTTCGGCGAAGATCGGAGACGCCTCATCGCAGCGATCCTGGTTGAAAAGGCTGATGGCCCGTCCGTATCGCTGTCCTACTCCGCTGAGCTCGGAGAGCCGCTCACGGGCGTACCCGGCCCACTGGGTGACCGGGTAGTGCTCGACCACCTGTTCGAAGATCTCCACGGCTCGGATCGGCTCGCTGAGATTTCGCCGGCACAGGCCGATGTGGTAGAGCCCCTCGGGTGTAAAGACGCTGTCCGGATACTCCTGGATCAGGTGCTCGAAGGACTCGATGGCCCGGGCCCAGTCCTCCTCCAGGTAAGAGCAGATAGCGAAGTAATAGCCGGCCTCATCGGCCATCGAGCACGTAGGCTGCCGCTCGAGAATCGTGCCGAAATAGCCTCGGGCCCTGTCGTAGTCCTTCGCATCCTTGGCCATGATCCCTTTCTGGTACAAGGCGTTGGGATCCCTCGTCTCCGACCAGTAGATGAGCATCCCCACGCCGGCCCCGACCGCGATCAACCCGATGGCTAGGGCTATTTTGCGCAGCCGTGAAGATCGCCGGCCCTCGTCGCCGGCGGGCAGGTCCTCCCCGGGCCCTAGAGCCTCTGCGTCCTCACCTGGAGCCGGGCGCCCCCTCAGAAAACCCGCAGCCAGAATCAGAAGCCCAAGTGCCGAAAAAGCCATACCCACCCAGTCGGCCGCCGTTCGGGAGTAAAAGAGACGGACCCGCCGTTGCTCCGGATAGACGAGCATGAAGGCGGGAGATGCCCAGTAGATTGCTCCCGCTCCTTCGGCCCGCCATTTGGGGTGGTATGTTACACGCACGAGGTGTGGCGTGCCGGGACAGGTCGTCTCGAAGAAGATCTCCTCGTCCCGGATCTCGAAGGAGACCTCACAGTCGCCGGCGGCTGGCACAGGGATCCTGGGAAGGTCGGCTATCTCCTCTGTCGCGGCACTGAATCGGGAGCGATCCTCCGGGCCCACCGAGGCGGCGTTGACCAGGACGACATCGTTCACATCGAAGTCCCCGAACCATCTGTAAACGTCGTTGCGCCAGTCCGGTCCCGTGTAGAGGACCGGCTCGAGAGGGACGGGGAGGACATAGAGACCGTCGCATGTCGTCACTTCGTAGATTTCATATGCGCCAAAACTCGCCGCCTGCCGGAATGAGGGGTGATCCTTGATCAGCTTCTTGATCATGGGGCTTATGATCACAGCATGGGAGACGTTGAACATCTTGAGATGTTTGGCCCCACGCTCCAGATCGACGCGGGCGCAATCGTACTGTGTGAATGGACAGGAGTGCTCCTTGGAGATCTCGGACTGGACGTAGAAGACAAAGGGGGCGCTGAGAGAGGCCTGCATGTACACGCCCTCAAGGGTGGAGCGCCCTGAAAAGAGCGGAAGCGACTCAAAGGCCCGCGTTGTTCCGGCGGCGTTGTGTGCCGAGTTGTGCTCGAAGACCACCCGCGGCTCCCCGGGAAGCCGGATCAAGTTGTCGTCGAGGCCGGAATAGGCGGGCTCCCCGGACCGGCCTCGCAGCCACTCGTTGACCGCAGAAAAATCCTTCCAGACCGCTTTCTTCTCGAATCCCTCGTAGTTCCAGGCGATCCAATGGGGAATGAAGCCGACCCGGGAATCGACCCAGATGAAAGTGCCGATGAGGAAGAGGATCGCCACGATCCACTGTCCCCGCATCCAGCCTATAAGTCGGCCTACCCCCACGGCGCCGAGCAGTGCGAGAAGACAGTGGGCAAAGGGAATGAATCTGATGTCCACCACACCGAGGGTCGAGGCAGAGAAATAGAAGACGGCGCTCACGGCCGTGGCGAACCAGAAGAAGTAGATTCGGTCGTCGAATCCCCTCCCTAAGGCCCCTTGTACAAGGTCGAGGATCGTTACTATCACGGCCAGCGCGAACAAGGGGATGAGGATCGGGGGGATGACCTCCCAGGCGGACTGCATGATCCACTTGAAGTTGTACGGGATCGTGTAAGACGCGTTTGCCATGAGCGGGAGGAGCCAGAAGCCGAGCAACAGAAAGGCCAGACCAGCCACTTTGGCGAGATAGATGAATTTGCGGCCCCACCGGTCGATGGTGACCATGAAGAAGAGTGAGGCGAGGCCGGCGAACAGCAGTGCATAGCCGTGGCTGAAGCCGATAAAGAAGAGGAGGATCGCGTTCGCCAGGACGCGGCGCTCGCGCCGGATGCCGTCGTAGATCGAGCCGAGAAAGAGCAGAGTGAAGGCGAAGCCGAAGCTATAGGAAAACTCGCCTGCGAGCATCGAGGCGATATTCCCTCCCCACATGGAGTTCTCCCCTATAAATAGGAAGGCGAGCGAGGCCAGGGCGCCCATGGCCGGGATGGGGAAGCGGAACCGCATCAGTCGCAGCGCCCCCCACGCGCAGGGGGGGAGGATGAAGACGCTCAGGGCCGTGACCAGCTTGAAGGCAATAGGGAGGCCCGTGAGTGCACCGACGACGACCATCAGGAGGAAGGGGAAGGGAAAGTAGAAGAGGAGGATCGGAAATCCTGCATAGTTCCCCATGGTCCACCCGGTCAGGCGGCCGGACGGAATCAGGATCTCGGCAAGATACTTGGCCGTATAGTAGTGGGAGGCGGTGTCCCCGCCCGTGGTGATGGTCTCGAGGAACAGATAGCGCGGCTTGAATATGTAAATGAGAAAGGCCGTGCAGGCGGCGAGCACGGCTAGATCGATCAGGGGCGAGAAGCGATCCGCCCTTTCCGGCTTCATCGCACTATTCATCGGGAGCTGCGCCTCCGGAGAAGTTGGACGGTTATGAGTACGACGAAGAGCAGTCCTCCCAGGCCGATCAGGAACCATCGGTACCTGCGCACCGGGCTCTCGGAAGTTCCGATCGTTACGATGCCGGGTATGGCCGAGGAGAAGTGCTCCCCCGCTTCATCATACTCGACCGCGGCATAGACACGGTACGAGCTGCCGCTCAGGGCGGAGAGATTGGTCACGGAGGATGATACGGAAAGGTCTGAGTGGGCCGGGACGAGCAAAGGCCCTTTCACTTCTTTGAGCGAGAGTTCACGTGGCCCCACCATTTCCAGCGACACTCTCCTTTCCCGGTCGTCCCGGTTCGAGAGCTGGATCTCGATCTTCCCCTTGTGGGAGATCTCGATGGTAGGTATACGGCCTGATACATGGGAGGGCCTGCCATTGCCGAAATTCATGTATGTAGCGGAGACGGCGGAAAAGGGGTACAGGTTGCGGTCCGTGTAGTCGAGAACAATGAAGATCGGGTAGCGGCCGGGTAGCTGAGAGTCCTTCTGCACCGCAACGGTTGTTTCCCAGCTGTAGAGCTCGCCCGGCCGAAGGCTCTGTCGAAGAGGCCCGGCGATTGCTTGTCCCAGCAGCCGTACCTCGGGCTGAACATGGCGAGCCTCCTCATCCCCCCGGTTGGTGGCCGAAAGTTTGATTTCGACGCCGCTTTCGACCATCGAGGTCGCGGTCTCCGTCTCCATCGTGATATAGGAGGCCCCGGCCGGACCATGGCAGAAGAGGATGGCCGGAACAAAGAGGGAGGTTAGAGCCCTGATCATGGCTTGGCGGTGAACCCGATAGGTAATTGAAATAGACAAGGAGATAAAATCCTGGACATCAATTGTGTCAATGTTTCGTTGATTTGGTTACGGTTGTGGTATCTCAGGCGGTTTCTATCAGAATAATCCACTGAAATCAAGCAGGTTTTTCTTGTGCTCCTGGGAAGAGCACATAGGAGCAGGGCTTGACTTCACAAGGTCTTTTACGGAATATTCGAGCAGAAAAGGCCGTGGGGAAAGGCCCCTCAGAATTATCCGATAGGATAGACAATGTTAAAAAACATTCTGGTTGCGACGGATGGTTCGGCGTCGAGCAAGGTGGCGCTGAGCTATGGTCTTTGGTTGACCAAGAATCTCGGAGCCAGGTTGTCAGGGCTCCATGTGCTTGATGTGCGCGCCTTGCGTGGGCCGTTTTTCCGTGACGTATCAGGGGCTCTTGGATTCGTACCCTTCCAGAACTATGAGCCGGCCATCGAGCAGATCCTCGAGGAGAGGGCCAAGGTCATTCTCCAGGAATTCGTGGAGCGGGCTGCCAAGGAGGGGCTGGAAGCGAAAACGGCGAGCACGGTGGGCGTCGTCCCCGAGGTCATCGTAGAGCGAGGCGCCAAAGCCGACCTGATCGTGCT
Source organism: uncultured Thermodesulfobacteriota bacterium (assembly GCA_964522545.1). Lineage (GTDB taxonomy): Bacteria > Desulfobacterota > DSWW01 > CAZFWM01 > CAZFWM01 > CAZFWM01. The sequence continues at coordinate 25,687 of CAZFWM010000020.1, read as the reverse complement.
CGGCCAGGTGGGCGAGCACGCCGAGTGGCACCGCGGGATGATGGGGAACACCACGGAGTCGGTGGTTCGGCGCTCCTCCCGGCCGGTCCTGGTCGTCCCCGACGAGTTTTGCGAGATACACCGCATCCTGGTCGCCTATGACGGGAGCACTCATTCGGCCGGAGCACTTCATCTGGGCTGTGAGCTGGCCGCGGATGTGCGCACGCCTATCCTGGCTCTGATCGTCACGGACGATGAGGTGGAAGCGGCAACCCTTTCGGCCGAGGCATCGGATTACATCGATCCCTTTCCCGTGGATAGTGAGATCCGTCTTGCCAAGGGGAATCCGGAGGAGGTCATCCTGGAGCATGCAGACAGCTGTGATGCGGACCTCATCGTGATGGGAGCCCACGGCCACGGCCGGATACGCCAGTTCATCCTTGGATCGACCACGGCCTATGTGATCCGAAAGAGCCGGGTCCCCGTGCTCCTGGCACGCTGAGCCGCCGGGTTGTCGGATCTCCACTACTCACTCATCGAAGCACATATACCGAGGGAGAGCGCAATGGCCGAAAAGCGAATCCACCTCTGGATCGAAGGGAGGGTGCAGGGGGTTTGCTTCAGAATGTACACCGAAGAAGAGGCGCGAAGGCTTGGCCTGACCGGGTGGGTGCGTAATCTGAATGACGGCAGAGTGGAGATGGTGGCCGAGGGGGACGAGGAGACAGTAGGGCGGCTCGTGGCCTGGTGTCACAGAGGGCCCTCTCATGCAAGGGTCGATCGCGTAGTGGAGCGGGAGGAGCCACACAGGGGAGAGTTCTCGACCTTCACCATCGCATACGGACGTGGCGGAGAGGCGGATGGCGCCTGCCGATAAGCCTTATGAAGAACTGGATCACACTGCCGACCTGCGCTTAGCCATTTATGGAAAGACGATAGAATCCCTCTTTGTCCATGCAGCCGACGCACTCTTTGACATGCTCGTCGGAGAAGTGAGAGGGCCGGGCGGGACCTCATGGACCCTTTTTATCGAGGTCGACGGAATAGAGGATCTCCTGGTGAGCTGGCTTTCAGAGCTCCTGTTCCAGTTCGAGGTCCACGGGCGTCTGGTCGCCCGAATCGATCGATGCCTGATCGAGGAGGCGCTGGAAGAGGAAAAGCGGGGAGCTTGGAGGATAGAGGCCGAAGTGCGGGGGGACGTGGTGAAGCAGGGCGAGTATGAGCACAGGAGCGAGATCAAGGCCGTAACCTACCACCAGCTCTCAGTTCGACCCTCGGAGGACGGCTGGAGAGCTGAAGTCGTCTTTGACGTTTAGTTCCCGTCATTGGGGTAAAGACCAATATCAACACCATCTCTTCGCCGGAGCCAGGATGAGAGAGGAGGATTACGAGGCCGAGCTGCATCGCATGGTGGCCGACCAGATCAAAAGAAGGGGGATCACCAGCATCCAGGTCCTCTCGGCGATGCGCAAGGTCCCGCGCCATCGCTTCGTACCCAAGGCGGAGCGACGAAGTGCATACAGAGACGGCCCCCTGTCGATCGGGGATGGGCAAACCATCTCCCAGCCGTACATGGTGGCCCTCATGACACAATGTCTGGACCTGGCCCGTGGAGACAACATTCTCGAAGTGGGCACCGGGTCCGGCTACCAAACAGCGATCCTCGCCGAGATCGTGGGGGCCGGGGAAGGGGGCGGCCGGGTCTACACGATCGAGCGCATCGAGGCCTTGTCCAGGCGGGCCGCCGGGGTGCTCGGCGCTATGGGATACGGAAACATCGAGTTCGAAGTGAGCGACGGATCTTTAGGGTGGAGCGAGAAGGCCCCTTTTGATGCGATCATCGTCACGGCCGGGGCGCCCGAGGTCCCTGCCTCTCTGGTGGAGCAGCTGATCATTGGGGGAAGGCTCGTCGTACCCGTGGGATCCCGATTTCACCAGAGTCTCTATAAAATAGTGCATGGAGAAGAGCGGGACCATGAAGAGCGGCACACGGGGTGCGTTTTCGTCCCGCTCATCGGTGAGCAAGGTTGGAAAGATTAACGGAGGAAGGCGATATGGAAATACAAGAAGTGACAGCGCGTGAGATCCTCGACTCCAGGGGCAATCCAACAGTCGAGGTTGACGTGATCCTATCCATCGGAGCATTCGGACGTGCCGCCGTTCCATCCGGAGCGTCCACGGGAGAGCATGAGGCACTCGAGCTCCGCGACGCAGACCCGGGCCGGTACGGCGGCAAAGGCGTGCTCAAGGCGATCGAAAACGTCCAGAAGGTAATCGGGCCGGAGATCGTAGGAATGGACGCCTCCGAGCAGGTCCAGATCGACGAAGCCATGATCCGGCTCGACGGGACCGAGACCAAGTCCCAGCTCGGGGCCAATGCCATACTGGGCGTCTCGCTCGCCGTGGCCAAGGCCGCCGCGGCGGGATTGGGACTCCCCCTGTACCGATACCTGGGCGGCGTGAACGCCAAGGTCATCCCGGTCCCCATGATGAACATCATCAACGGAGGTCGACACGCAGACAACAATGTGGACCTTCAGGAGTTCATGGTAATGCCCGTGGGCGCTTCGAATTTCGCCGAGGGGCTTCGCATGGCGGTGGAAGTATTCCATCAACTAAAGAATGTGCTGGCCACCAAGGGCTATAACACGGCTGTGGGGGATGAAGGCGGCTTCGCACCGAATCTGGGTTCCAATGAAGAGGCGATCCAGGTGATCATGGAGGGCATCGAGAAGAGCGGCTACCAGGCCGGCGAGGATATCTCGATCGCCCTCGACCCTGCGGCCAGCGAGTTCTTCGACGCCGAGCGCGGCCTCTATCTGCTCGAGGCGGAAGGGAAAGAGCTCTCCCCTGCCGACATGGTCGAATTCTATGATGACCTGGTCGGCCGATACCCGATCATCTCGATAGAGGATGGGCTCGCCGAGGACGACTGGGATGGATGGGCGCTTCTCACCGAGAGACTCGGCGCCGGGATCCAGATCGTGGGGGATGATCTGTTCGTGACAAACACGAAGCGGCTCGCCCGCGGGATCGAGACCGGCGTGGCCAATTCGATCTTGATCAAGCTGAACCAGATAGGAACCATTACCGAGACCTTCGACGCCATCGAGATGGCCCACAGGGCCGGCTACACTGCTGTCGTCTCGCATCGGAGCGGGGAAACCGAAGATGCCACCATAGCCGACGTGGTGGTGGCCACAAATTCCGGTCAGATAAAGAGCGGGTCCGCCTCCCGCTCCGACCGGCTTGCCAAGTACAACCAGCTTCTGCGCATCGAGGAAGAGCTTGGTTCCGAGGCACGCTATCTGGGCCATCACGCTTTAAAAGGAAGATAAGAACCTACTTTACGAGTTAAGCTGAAAATGAACCGATCTGTCTTGACCGTGGCCGCCTTTGTTCTTCTCATACAGGTTCCCGCCCTGGCCGGGGAGGATTCTTACCGGGCAAAGCGCGAAGCCATGGTCAAAGATCAGATCGCGGGTCGAGGAGTCACCTCACCCCGAGTGCTGGATGCCATGCGGTCCGTGCCGCGTCACGAATTCGTGCGGACGATCGATCGGTTCAGGGCCTACTCCGACCAGCCACTCCCCATCGGCCAGGGCCAGACCATATCCCAGCCCTACATCGTGGCCTTGATGACCGAGCTCCTCAACGTGGACGCCGACGACGTAGTGCTGGAGGTGGGTACCGGGTCCGGGTACCAGGCCGCCGTCCTCTCAGGACTGGTACGCGAGGTGTACTCGATCGAGATCATCGAGCCCCTCTATGTATCCGCAGGGGAGCGGGCCCGGCGGCTCGGCTATAAGAATACCCAAATGAAACACGGCGACGGCTACTTCGGGTGGAAGGAGCACGCCCCTTACGACGTTATCATCGTAACGGCGGCGGCCGAGCACATTCCGCCGCCGCTCATAAAGCAGCTGAAGCCGGGCGGGCGGATGTGCATCCCCGTGGGGCGCGCCTTCTTCGTGCAGAACCTCGTCCTGGTCACCAAGGACGCCGGAGGGGATGTAACCACGAAAAACATCCTGCCCGTACGATTCGTTCCGCTCACCGGAGACCATTGAGGAGCTGGTCTGACCCATGGGTTCGATTGATCCATGAATCCCCCCCTATATTACGCCGCCGTCTTCCTCGTCTCCGCGTCGATCCTGGCCAACGAGGTCCTTCTGATTCGTCTCTTCTCGATCGTCCAGTGGCATCATTTCGCCTACATGAGCATAAGCATTGCCATGCTCGGCTTCGGCGCGGCCGGGACCTGCATCTTCATCGTCCAGGAGTCGGTCCGCCGTCACCTGGGCAAGATCTTCTGGGCCGCCGCCCTGGGGCTGGCGTGCTCGGTGGTGCCCGCGTTCTCCCTGGCTCAGTGTATACCTTTCAATCCACTTCTTCTTCCCTGGGAGATCCGTCAAATCGTTTACCTCCTGGGCTACTACCTCGTTCTTACACTGCCCTTTTTCTTCGGCTCCGCATGTATCGGGGTGGCTTTCATGAGCCCCTGGCTCCGCCCGGGACCCCTCTACAGCGCCAGCCTTGCCGGGTCCGGCGTCGGGGCCATCGCCGCTGTCGGCCTTATGTACCTCCTTCCGCCGCGCTGGTGCCTGGCCCCGGTGACGGCGGTCGCTGCACTCGCTGCGGCCTCGACGGCCCATCCTTTGAAGCGGACGACCCTGGGCCGGCTTTCTCCCATCCTTGCGGCCGTGGTAACCATCGCCATCTGCGCGCCGTGGCGACCGCTCAACATCTCAAAGTACAAGAGCCTCAGCCAGACCCTGCAGTTGCCGGACTCCAGGTTGGTCGAGGAGCGGTACAGCCCGATGGGCCTCGTCGACGTTGTGGAGAGCGCGGCATTCCACTACGCACCCGGGCTGAGCCTGAACTTCCCCGGCACCCCTCCGCGCCAGGCAGGGATCTTTGTGGACGGGGAGGGCGCGGGCGCCATAACACTGGGGGGGGATGATCCATCACGGGGCGAGCATCTCGATTATGTTACCTCGGCGGCCCCGTATCATATCTTGAAGGAGGGGCCCTCGGATCAGGTAATCCCTGAAGACCTGAGTGTCCTCGTTCTCGGCGCCGGAGGAGGAGAGGATGTGCTGGGGGCTCTGTTTCAAGGTGCCGGCTCGGTCGAAGCGGTGGAGATCAATCCGCAGATTCTCTCCCTGGCCCGATCCGTTTCGGGAGGGGGAGGCGCCTACGAGGACCCGCGCGTCCGAGTGACAGTGGCCGAGGCGCGATCATTCGTGCGCGGAGCGGCCGGCCGGTACGACATCATACAGATAACACTGCTCGACTCCCTGGGCGCAGCCGCATCCGGAATCCAGTCGCTGAGCGAGAGCTACCTGTACACGATCGAAGCCTTCAGGGATTACCTGGATCTCCTCTCTCCACGGGGAGTCCTCAGTGTGACGAGATGGCTGAAGCACCCGGCCCGCGACAACATCAAGATTTTTGCGACCGCCGCAGAGGCGGTCGAGGCGTCTATGGGGACCGGGGCCGCGGCCGACCGACTCGCCCTGATCCGCAGCTGGGCGGCCGGGACCGTGCTGGTGAAGCAGGCGCCCTTCTCCAAGTACGAGATCGAAAGGCTCAGGGGCTTTTGCAAGACACGCCAGTTCGATGTGGCCTACTATCCGGGAATAGAGGCAGCCGAGGTGAACCTGAGGAACATCCTGGCCAGGCCGTGGTATTTCGATGCGGCCTGTTCCATACTCGGCCCGGAGCGCGACAGGTTCTACCGGGACTACGCCTTCGACATCCGTCCGGCCACGGATGACCGCCCCTATTTTTTTCACTTCTTCCGCCGAAAGACCCTGGGCCGCATCATGAGGAGTGTGGGGCGGGAGTGGGTACCTTTCATTGAGGGTGGATCCCTGGTGCTCGGCGCCACACTTGTTCAAGCGGCACTGGCTAGCCTGGCCTTCATTCTTCTGCCGGTTTATATCCGCGCAGGGCGGCCGAGAGGGGGATGGGTCGGCGGCGGGTCTGTGGCCCTTTTCTTCACCGCCATAGGGTTCGGCTTCATGTTCGCAGAGATGGCCTTCATCCAGAAACTCTCGCTATTCTTGGGCCATCCGGTGGTCGCGGCCGCCGTAACCCTGGCATCCGTGCTTGTGGCCTCGGGACTGGGCAGTCTCTGTTCGGGCCGCTTCATAGGCGGACGCGAGCTGGGCTCTCCCGTTGCGGCCGCGGCGCTGGTGGTCCTGATCCCGCTCTTTCTGGCGGCCGTGGGCCCGGTCACGGAGGCCTGCCTCGCATATCCTGTAGCCTTGCGCGCTCTGATCGCAGCCGGCCTGGTTGGGTTGCCCTCATTCTTCATGGGTATGCCCTTTCCCACGGCCATGGAAAGGCTGCGGGAATCGAGGCCCCCCTTTGTTCCCTGGGCGTGGGGTGTGAATGGTTTCGCCTCCGTCGTGGGGGCCGCCCTGGCCACGACAATAGCACTATCCCGCGGCGGCGGTGCCGTGTTGATCGCCGCGTCGGCCATGTACGCTCTGGCCCTACTAAGCTGGTGCGGAAGGCCTTTTCGAAAAGGAGGATTTCATGGACGAGTACCGTATGATCGACACCCTGGCAATCAATAATGATACAAAGATCATCTTCTTGGTGATCGACGGACTCGGGGGACTCCCTGAGATGGGGCAGAAGGGAACCGAGCTCGATGTCGCCAGCACCCCGAACCTCGATCGGATCGCCGCCGAATCGATATGCGGGCTTCTCGACCCTGTACTCCCGGGGGTGACCCCTGGAAGCGGCCCGGCCCACTTTGCCCTGTTCGGATACGATCCGATCTCGTGCAACATCGGCAGGGGCCTGTTGTCGGCGGCCGGCGTTGCCTTTCCTCTCACAGAGCGCGATGTGGCGGCCCGTGTGAATTTCGCCACCGTCGATGGCGACGGCAATGTGCTGGACCGGAGGGCCGGCCGCATAGACAATGCCACCAATGAGCGTCTCTGTACACTCATGGGGAGAGAAATCAAACTGGAAAACGGGCTGGAGTTTTTCATGCAGTGCGAGAAGGAGCACCGAGCCGTGATCGTGATCCGGGGTGAGGGCCTTTCCGACGAGGTCTCGGACACGGATCCCCAGATGGTGGGCGTTCCACCGTGCATTCCGGAAGCGCTGGACCCCGCAGCTGAACGCACGGCCACGGCGGCCCGTGAAATAGTAGAGCAGACCGCCCATCTGTTGAAGGCCGAGAAACGCGCCAACATGATCCTCTTGCGGGGATTCGCCAAGTACCGGGCCTTCCAGACCATGGAGGAGCGCTTCAAGCTGCGCTCGCTGGCCGTGGCGAGCTACCCTATGTACCAGGGAATCGCCCGTCTTCTCGGCATGGACATCGAGGAGGGGACGACCGACCTGGCTTCTGAATTCCGGGCCGTGGCAGATCGTTATGGGGACTATGACTTCTTCTATCTTCACGTCAAGACCACGGACAGCCGGGGTGAGGACGGCGATTTCGAGGCCAAGACGGCGGTCATCGAAGAGGTGGACCGCCTGGTTCCGATTCTTCTGGATCTTCAGCCCGACGTCCTCGTGGTGACGGCCGATCACTCCACACCCGCGGTGCTCGCCTCTCACTCCTGGCATCCTGTGCCGGTTTCGCTCCGATCAAGGTACTGCCGCCCCGACGCCGTGGATCGGTACGGCGAGACCGCCTTTGCCACGGGAGGAATCGGACGGATGCCGACGGTGCGCCTGATGGGCCTGGCCCTGGCCAATGCACTGCGTCTGGCCAAGTACGGGGCTTGATCTCGGGCTGTAAGGCTTCGGTGGTTTGGCCGCGATGCTGTCGCCAAGGAGTCGTTGTCGCCAAGGAGTCGATTGACAAGGTGGCTCGGAATGAATACACTTTTGATTGACGAGCAAAACGGAAACGAATGAGAAGACCGATTGTCTTCCAATACGAGGAGGTCCCTCCATGAAAAAATTCCTCGTCGTTGCAGCCATTGCAGGATTTGCACTCTTCATGTACTCGGACGTGGCAAAGGCCGACGAGTACGACGCGACAAGGGCCGGGCACCCCCTGCGCATCGTGGGCTACGTGGCCCACCCTGTCGGCGTCGCCCTCGACTATCTCCTCTTTCGGCCGTGCCACTGGCTCGTACACAGGAAAGGGATCAGCAAGATCTTCGGCCACGATGTAAGGCTGGAGAAGTTCAAAATGCAGCAGCCCTATGTGCGACCGCCGCACGGTCCTAGATACAATGCGGAAATGAATAGAGAAACGGAAGAAATAGATACGGACTGATTCACCCCCCCCGGCTTCACGTGCCTTCCACAAGATCCGACAATCTGCTGATCACGCCGATGAGGCGCGAAGATCTCGACGAAATTATCGAGATCGAAGGCGCCTCTTTTTCAATGCCCTGGCCCCGCAAGAGTTTCGAGATCGAGCTCAGCCGCGAGTATGCTTCCACTTTCGTCCTTCGAGAGAAAGGTCTCAGCGGAGAAAGTGTCCTTGGATACCTCTGCGCCTGGCAGGTCATGGAGGAGGTCCACATACTCAATCTCGCGGTGCGGCGCTCCGCTCGCAGACGGGGCCATGCCGGTCGCCTGATCGAAGCTGCCATAGCCCATCACGGCCAAAAGCAGGTGAAGCGGTTCGTGCTGGAGGTGCGGGAGAACAACAAGGCCGGGATAGCCCTCTACGAATCGCTTGGATTCTCTCAGTGGGGGGTGAAACGCCGGTACTACGCCGACACGGGGGAGGATGCCCTGATCTACGGTCTTGGGGAACCACAAGGCCGATGAGTCCGCCCTGGAGGATGTCATGCACCTGATCGACGGCCGGGTAGTCGAGAACGTGAGGGTAGGGGAGAGTCACTTCAGGCTGGCCTTCGAGGCGCCCCCGATCGCCTCTTCGGTTCGGCCCGGCCAGTTCGTGATGGTACGGGTCGCCCCGGGCCGCGATCCGCTGCTCCGCCGGCCATTTGCCGTCTACAGCACACGTGACGGGGCGATCGAAATCCTCTATCGCGTCGTGGGTCGGGGCACAGCCCTGCTCGCTCATGTCTCTCCGGGGGAAACCCTTTCACTCCTCGGCCCCATAGGAACTCCCTTTCAAATCCTAAGATCTGTGAACAGGGCCCTCGTCGTGGCGGGCGGCATAGGAATAGCTTCTGTGACCGTACTCCTTGAGACCCTCCGAAGCCAAGGCGTGGATGCGACCCTCTACTATGGGTTCAAGGGGAAGGGGGAGGAACTGGAGCTCGAAAGGTACCGCAGGCTCACCGCACATATGGAAATCAGCTCAGATGACGGATGCTTCGGCAGGGCCGGCCTGGTTACCGATCGGATCACCCAGGGCCGAGAGGAAGGGCCGGAGAATGCCGCCGACGTCTGGTACGCATGCGGGCCGGTCCCGATGCTGAGAGTCGTGGCCCGGGAGGCCGCGGTAAGGGGAATGGCGTGCCAGGTCTCGCTGGAGGCAAGAATGGCGTGCGGTCTCGGCGTGTGCCTCGGGTGTGCGGTGCAGACTGTCGGGCAAGGCTACCGGCGTGTGTGCAGGGACGGGCCGGTCTTTCATGCTTCCGAGATCGTATGGGAGGAGCTTCCGGTATGAGCGAGCACGCAAAGGTGGACCTATCGGTGGGCATCGGGGACATCCGCATGGCCAATCCGGTCATGACCGCCTCGGGAACGGCGGGCGCCAGCGGCAGGGAGCTCTCCGAGGTCCTGGAGATCGGGCGCCTCGGGGCCTTTGTCGTCAAGGGCGTCTCCCTGGAGCCGAGAACTGGAAATCCTGTGCCCAGGATCGTCGAGACCAGCAGCGGGATGCTCAACGCCATCGGGCTTCAGAATCCGGGTGTGGAGGCCTTTTTACGTGATGACCTTCCCTATCTCCGGGCCTTCGGCGTGCCGGTCATCGTGAACATCTTCGGCGGCATCGAAGAGGAATACTGCCGACTGGCGCAGCGGCTCGAGGGGGCCGAAGGGGTGGCCGGGATCGAGCTGAACATCTCGTGCCCCAACGTCAAGCGTGGGGGCATGGTCTTCGGCACGGACCCGGAGGCGGCGGCCCGGCTCGTCGACGAGGTGCGGCGGGCCACAAAGCAGACCCTGATCGTCAAACTCTCACCCAACGTGACTGACATAGCCCGGATAGCCAGGGTCGTGGAAGAGGCCGGCGCGGACTCGATCTCGCTGATCAATACCCTGCTGGGCATGGCCATCGACCCATCCACCCGGCGGCCGCGGCTCGCCAATATCACGGGCGGGCTCTCCGGGCCGGCCGTGAAGCCGGTCGCCCTTCGCATGGTCTGGGAGGTGTGCAAGGCGGTGTCGGTCCCGGTGATCGGGATCGGCGGCATCGAGACGGCGGCCGACGCCCTGGAGTTCATCATTGCCGGGGCAACGGCGGTACAGGTCGGCACGGCCCTGTTCGTGGACCCCCTTGCGCCGGTCCGGATTATCGATGGCATGCGGGATTATTGTGAGGCAAACCGGATAGCAGGGCTCGGCGAGCTTCGCGGCTCCCTGGTTCTGTCCTAGTGCGACTATGCCGCGTTAGGCTTTTATGATCTCTTTCTCTCTGAGACAGGCTACGACCGTCTCTACGCACTCTTCGACCGACTGACTTCCCGTATTCAGATAGACCTCCGGGTTTTCAGGGGCTTCATAGGGGGCCGAGATACCTGTGAACTCGGGGATCTCTCCTTTGCGGGCCTTCTGGTAAAGTCCTTTCGGGTCCCGCTGCTCGCAGACCTCGAGAGGACAGTCGACGAAGACCTCGACGAATCTTCCATCGGGGGCTATGTCCCGTGCCCGGTCGCGGTCTTTTTGATAGGGTGAGATGAAGGCCGTCAAGATAATGATTCCGGCCTTGGTGAAGAGCTTTGCCACTTCTCCCAGACGGCGTATATTCTCCTCCCTGTCCTCCGGTGAGAAGCCAAGGTTGCTGTTGAGGCCGTGCCTGACATTGTCACCGTCCAGGATGAAGGTAATATTGCCCTGTTTGTGAAGATGGGACTCGACCTGCTGGGCTATCGTCGACTTGCCGGAGCCGGAAAGCCCCGTAAACCAGATTGTGGCGCCACGTTGATTCAAAAGATTTTCACGGTCTTCGGAAGTGACAAGGTTGTTATGCCACGTGATGTTTGTAGCCTTTCTCTCGACCATCATTCGGCTCCTTTCTGTTGAAATGGGCCATTGAGATTCTTATTTGGTTCATATCGGGCTCTTATCGGGCTCCAATTAGAGTATATTACCAAGACAGTAAGGAATTGTCAATCTCAGCTGAAACCACGGGGTGAGAATCCGGTCGCCTTATCACATGGCCGTGCTAATAAAGCAGGATTCATCGATAAAGCCGTCGCAGTCGTTGTCGATTCCATCGGGCACGTCAGGAGCGCCGGGATGGGTGCCGGAATCGGTGTCGTCGCAGTCCGTGCCGCCGCAGGCCTCATCCTCGAAGCCGTCGCCGTCAATGTCCCAGCAATCGGTCAGGCCCTCTTTGCCGGCCAGCGACATGGCCCCGGTATCGTCCGGGTCCAGGTACTGATGTATGTACTCCCACTCTGAGGAGAGCTTGCCGAACTCGTCCCACTCGAAATCGGTGCAGTCGGTGCCGACTCCGCCGGAGAGCACGCCCACGAGGAGGAGGTCCTCGTTTAACAGGCAGCCGCCGGAAGAGCCCTGCTCGGTGACGCCCACGTCCCAGTCCAGCACCCTCCAGAAGTCCGGACCATACCCGCTGGGGCACCAGTACAGCTCGCAGTCGACGAGCGGGTCGTTCTCAATCTGGATCTGCTTCGGCTTGTCGTCCGGATGGCCGATGGTGGCGCCCATGGTCGGCGCCGTGGTGCCGCGGTACCAGCCGGCGAAGTATACATCGAAACTGGTCTCGAGATCGGTCCCATGAAGCTCGAGGAGGTCGAGGTCCCTCGTGGGGAGGGTCGTGTGGTAGAGCTCTGTGGATCCAACGGAGACCATATGTGTGGGGGCGTCGTGGGTGCCGCAGCCGGAGTTTTCGTAGTTCCAGTAGTAGACCACTGCGGACGGGTTTCGCCACCATTTGCAGTGTTCGGCCGTGATGTAGAGGTACCGGTTGTCCTGCCGGACATTGTTGATCAGTGTGCCGCTGCAGAGCCAGGATCCATTGTAGCCTTCGGCCACGGCCCGCTTTTCGACCTGGTAGGATTCCCCTTCCGGGCAGTTGATGTCCCTCTGGCAACTGAAGTCAGGGGGCCACGCCGGAGAGGGCGACGGCGCGGACATTTCATGGGACAGACCAGGCTCGGCCTCCCTGAACGGAAAAGCACCCATGCCCATGACGTCTTTGTATCCGTAAGAGACCGACTCGATGGCCAGGCCGACCTCGTCGGCTCCGGAAGGCGTGTACAGCTCGACCACGGCGGAATCCCCGGGAATCATGGGGGAGCCGAAACGCCGGTCCTGCTTGTTGTCGCGGTGCGTGTAAGGCCCGTCGTGGAAGTCCCGATCCACGGAGAAAAAGTGGATCTCCGCCCCGGCGGGCAGGTGGAATTCAGAGAATAGGAAGCTCAGGAACAGGGCCCCCGGGGAGCTGACCCGCATCCGCCAGATCGCTCCCCCCTCCGGTAGGAGATCCCATGTGCCCGCCTCATCCAGGCCGATCTCCGTGGGCATGGGCTGAGCCACCTTGAAGGGGACGCTCCTCTCGGCCGGCAGGGATTCCTCGGCCTGGAGGGAGGCGACATCGACGGAATCCATGCATCTGTGGTCGATCTCATCAAGGCCGGGCACCTCGTGAAGAAAGCTCTTCGGGGGCGTGATCATCTTGGCCGAAGCGGCTCCGGCCAAAGATAATGAGATGATGACAAAAGAAAGTACAGTAAGGTTTTTTTGCATTTTCATCTTCCCCTCCTTTTTTGACCAGCGGAATTTGGAATATCCTATTTTCAATTTAACTATAATAGCGTATTTTGCTATTTTAACAAATAACTAGGGAAAGGGAAAGAAAACAAAGAGAAATAGTGAATAATGCAGATCAGATCCGACGAGATAGAACGCCGAGCCGGGCAGGCGCGAGAGCTCCTCTCTCCCTGCGGCCTATGCCCGCGTCGTTGTGGGATCGACCGACCGGCAGGAGAGGCGGGATTCTGCCGCACAGGGGCCGGCGCTGTCATTTCGAGCTGGGGGCCCCACTTCGGTGAGGAGCCTGAGCTTGTGGGCCGCGCTGGTTCCGGAACCATCTTCTTTGCCGGGTGCAATCTGGGGTGCCTGTTCTGCCAGAACTACGATATCAGTCACCTCGACCACGGGTCCAAGGCCTCTCCGGAAGAGCTCGCTTCTGTGATGCTCTCCCTTGCGGCCGGGGGGTGCCACAACATAAATCTGGTCACACCGACCCATGTCCTCCCGGCAATCCTCGAGGCCCTTGCCATCGCTCAAAAAAAAGGACTGGACCTTCCCATTGTCTACAATTGCGGCGGGTACGAGCGAATCGAGGCGCTCCGGCTCCTGGAGGGGGTCGTGGATATTTACATGCCGGATGCGAAATTCGCTTCGGCCGGGCCGGCGCAGCGATACTGTCAGGCGTCCGATTACCCGGAAGTGGTCAGGGCCGCCCTCAGGGAGATGCACAGGCAGGTCGGAGATCTGGATGTCTCGTCTCGAGGGATCGCCAGCCGGGGGCTCCTTGTGCGACACCTTGTAATGCCAGGCGGGATCTCTGAGACCGGATCGCTTATGCGCTTCATCGCGGACGAACTGTCCAGGGAGACCTATGTGAACGTGATGACCCAGTACCGGCCTGTTTACAAGGCTCACGAGTTTCAAGAGATCGCACGCCGGATCAAAGAGACAGAGTACGGGCGCGCCATTGATGAGGCCGTGGCGGCAGGGCTGCACCGAGGGTTCCCACGTTTGTGAAGGATGGGTTCGTCGGGTGCAATTATTTTTCCGCTACCCCTTGCAAAAATCTTCGGCCCTGTGCTACATATATCAATTACATTTTTAGTTGTTTTGACTAAAAGTGGGCTCTTGGCCCACTTTTTTATTTTCAATCCCTCTTTTTTTATAAAAACAGAAGGCACGATCCGTAAAGCAGTCTGAGGATGAGGAATGAAACCCCTGCAGGTCGCATCCAAGGTCGCCGAGATGGCCGGCCCGTCCGCCGAAGCGGAAGGACTGGATCTAGTGCATGTCGAGTTCCGGCGTGAGAGCACCGGCTGGGTGCTCCGCCTTTATATCGACCGCGAGGGTGGCGTGAATCTCGATGATTGCGCCCGGCTGAGCCGGAGTGTGAGCGTTATGCTCGAGGAGAGCGAGTTCATCGATTCTCCCTACAATCTCGAGGTTTCCTCGCCGGGCCTGGACCGCCCTCTGTTCCACAGAGAGGATTATATTCGCTTCCGTGGGAGAAGGGTACGGATCCGCCTCAAGAAGCCCATGGAAGGGCGCAGGCGCTTCGTCGGCTCGATAGGCGATGCCAGTGATCAGGGAGTTGAGATTGCCGACGATGAGGGCGGCATCCACAAAATACCCTGGGATCGCATCGAGCGTGCCAATCTGGAATACGTTGGCTGAACAAACCAAGTAGAAGGGGAGGACCGGGACGATGATATCGGACCTCAATCGGATAATCGAGCAGGTCGGAAAGGACAAAGGGATCGAGAAGGAGGTCCTGATCGAGGCGCTCGAATCGGCCATGCTCACGGCGGCCCGGAAGGTATTCGGGCCTTACCGTGACATTGAGGCCCAGTACAATCATGATGCTGGAGAAGTCGAGATCTTCGAATTCAAGACCGTAGTCCAAGATGTGATCAACGAGCATACGGAGATCACGATGGAGACTGCCAAGGCCCTCGACGAGGAGTCACAGTACGGGGACAGCATTGGACAGAAGCTCGACACATCCTCTCTCGGCAGAATCTCGGCGCAGATGGCCAAGCAGGTCATCATCCAGAAGATCCGGGATGCTGAAAGGGACATGATCTACAAGGAATACAAGGACCGCAAAGGGGATATCGTCACCGGCAATGTTCAGCGGTTCGAGAGAGGCGATATGATCGTCAATCTGGGTCGCGCCGAGGCCGTGATGCCCAGCCGCGAACAGATTCCCAAAGAATCATACCGACAGGGCGACAGGATTCGAGCCTACATCTACGAGGTGCTTCCGGCATCGAAGGGGCCCCAGATCTTCCTCTCGAGGACCCACCCCGGTCTGTTGGAAAAGCTCTTCGAGATGGAGGTTCCCGAGATCTACGAAGGGATCGTGGAGATCAAGAGCGCGGCCCGCGAGCCGGGGGAGCGCGCCAAGATCGGGGTGACTTCCTACGACCCCGACGTGGATCCCGTGGGAGCCTGCGTCGGCATGAAGGGATCCAGGGTTCAGGCCGTTGTGCAGGAGCTGCGGGGGGAGCGGATCGATATCGTCAACTGGTCCTCCGATCCCCCGCGTTTTGTCTGCAGCGCCCTCTCCCCTGCGGAGATCAGCAAGGTGATCATAGACGATAGCCAGAGGACCATGGAGATCATTGTGGCGGATGACCAGCTCTCGCTCGCTATCGGAAAGAAAGGACAGAACGTCCGCCTCGCCGCAAAGCTCACGGGCTGGAGGATCGATATTCGGGGAGAGACAGGGCTTGACGACCACTCCAAAGAGGTCCGGGATAAACTCGAGGCGATTCCCGGGATTGGTGGAAAGACCGCAGTGGCGTTGCTGGGAGCCGGCTATGACTCTGCAAGGGCCGTGGCCGAAGCCGATGTGGAGAGCCTGTCTCAGGTATCCGGGATCGGCTCCAAAAAAGCCGAGAAGTTCAAGGAAGCGGCACGTCAGTTCATGGTCCAAAAGAGAGAGGAACAGCGGCGGGCCGCCATGGATGCGAGGGCGGCGGCGGCGGCAAAGGCTGCCATCGAGCAGGCAAGGAAGATTTCCGGCGAAGAGATTCAGGAAGACCAATCCGGCCTGCAGGCGGCGGAAGAGGACGAGGGGGCTGAAGCGTCCGATCAAAAAGAGGTCGCTGTGGAGAGTGAGGACGGAGAAGGAAAAGAGGCCGCCGTGGCGAGCGAGGACGGAGAAGGAAAAGAGGCCGCCGTGGCGAGCGAGGATGGAGAAGGTAAAGAGGCCGCCGTGCCGAGCGAGGATGGAGAAGGTAAAGAGGGCGAAGAGGACAGCTCGAAGACGAAGGTTGAATCGAGCACCGCCTTGGATGTTCCGGCTCCGGCCGGCGATCGAATAGTGGACGCCGGTCAGCTGAAACCGATTACGGGCATAGCGGCCAGTGATAAAAAGGATACGTCCACCGAGGAGAGCCCTTGATGGAAGGGAAGGGGACGGGTCCCCGAAGGAGCTGCGTCTGTTGCAGGAAAACCCAGGACAAGAGGGCGCTTCTTCGAATCGTGACGGAGCCTGGTGGGGAGTGGGTGGTGGACTGGCGCCATCGTCTTCCGGGCCGTGGAGCCTATCTCTGCCCGGAGCCGACCTGTGTGGCCGGTGCCGTGAAGAGGGGAGGGCTGCGACATGCGCTCTCTTCAAAGAAGCCGGCTGCAGGGGATGACTTGGGTGCAGGGGATGATCTGATGAACCAAGTGCGCGACGGCTTTGGCTCTCGCGTTCTGAGAATGGTGGGGATGGCCACTCGATCCGATGGGGTGGCCCGAGGAAGGGATGCCGCACGCGATGTCCTTTCCAAAAGACGCGCTTTCATGGCCATCATGGCCTGTGATGCCTCGGTGCGGACAAAGCGAT
Source organism: uncultured Thermodesulfobacteriota bacterium (assembly GCA_964522545.1). Taxonomy (GTDB): domain Bacteria; phylum Desulfobacterota; class DSWW01; order CAZFWM01; family CAZFWM01; genus CAZFWM01. The sequence continues at coordinate 9,027 of CAZFWM010000020.1, read as the reverse complement.
ATTTTCGCTCGATCTGTACCCGCCAGGGCATCCATTTCATCGAGCTCTTCGACAAGAAGGAGCTCGGAAGAGCGACCAGCCGGAACGAGCTGGCAGTGCTTGCGATCATGAGCCGCGAGATTGCCAAAAAGATCGAGCTGGATTCGCGAATGTATCTCCGCTTTGCAGCAGGAGGAGGCATTCATGGGTAAGATGAGGGTATACGAGCTGTCAAAAGAGCTTGGAATGGAGAACAATGAGTTGATTGCCAAGCTCGGGCAGCTGGGTGTGGAGGTCAAGAGCCATTCGAGCTCGCTTGATGAAAAGGACGTGGAGCGGGTGCGGATCACTCTGCTCAAAGACCGCCAGCCTGACATCATTACAGAAGAGCGGGTCACCAGGTCCGTCATCAGGAGAAGAGCGCGAAAGGTCGAACGCCCGCCCGTGCCGCCTCCCACGCCGGAAGAGGAGGTGAAGCCTGCTCCTGAAGCAGAACCCCCCCCACCTGTGGAAGAAGTGCCTGTCGTTGCCCCGCCCGAGCCGGAGGAGATCCCGGAAAAGGCCGGGGAGCCGCCGGCACCCGAGCCAGAGCCTCCTAAGCCCCTCATCCCCGAGCCAGCACCTCCTAAGCCCCGCATCCCCGAGGTGCCGTCTATCACAGAGCCGATCGTAATAAAGCCGGCAGAGAAAAAACCGGAAGAGGAAACAAAGCCTTCCTCGCAAAAGCGGACGATCACGCTCCCTCTGAAAAGAGAGATTGCACCTTCACAGAAGCCACCTCCCAGGCCTTTGCCGGAGCGACCCAGACGAGGTCGTCGCCGCAGGCCCGATCGCCGACTGCGGCGCGATATGGACGGGGGCCGGAAGCGCAAGGATGCGGTGAGGAAGTCATCCAAAAAGACCGAAATTACGATCCCCAAAGCGATCAAGCGAAAGATCAAAATTTCCGAGTCCATATCCGTGGCCGAGCTCGCCCAGCGAATGAGCATCAAGGTGGCTGGTGTGATCAAAAAGCTTATGAGTCTCGGGGTCATGGCCTCTCTGAATCAGAAGATCGATGCGGATACCGCCGCGCTCGTTGCCGACGAGTTCAACTATGAGATTGAAGTGGTTCAGACGGTAGAGGAGGATTTGATCGAGGCCACGGCCGACGCCCCCGAGTCGCTCAAGCCCAGACCTCCGGTGGTTACCATCATGGGCCATGTCAACCATGGAAAAACCCTTTTGCTCGACTCCATCCGCAGGACCAACGTAGCCGAGGGAGAGGCCGGGGGGATCACTCAGCATATCGGTGCCTACCAGGTCCACCTTCCCAAAGGGGCCATAACATTCGTCGACACTCCGGGCCACGAGGCGTTCACCACCATGCGGGCACGGGGAGCGGAAGTCACCGATCTCGTTGTTCTCGTGGTCGCGGCCGACGATGGTGTGATGCCCCAGACGCGTGAATCCGTGAACCATGCCAAGGCCGCCGAAGTCCCGATCATCGTGGCCATAAACAAAATGGATCTCCCCACGGCGAATCCCGACAGGGCAAAGCAGGCGCTCTCTGAGTTCGGCCTGGTGGCGGAGGAATGGGGCGGGGAGACTCTCTTCGCTCCCGTCTCGGCCAAGGAGAAGACCGGAATCAATGAGCTCCTCGACCAGATCCTGCTCCAGGCCGAGATGCTCGAGCTCAAGGTCAATCCGGACAAGGGCTGCCGGGGAACCGTGATCGAGGCCAAGCTCGATCGATTTCTTGGCCCGGTTGCAACGGTGCTCATCCAGGAGGGGACCCTCAAGGTGGGCGACCCATTTATCTGCGACAGACACGCCGGAAAGGTGCGCGCCATGATCAATGACAGGGGCGAACGAGTGAAGAGCGCGCCTCCGTCGATGCCCATCGAGGTTCTCGGCTTTGACGGCGTTCCCGAAGCGGGTACCAGCTTCATCATGGTGGAAGATGAGAAAAAGGCCCGCGAGATCGCCTCCTACCGGGAGGAAAAGATGAGAGCCAGCGCCGGCGGCCAGACCGCGAAGCTCTCCCTCGAGGAGCTCTACGCGCAGATCCAGCATGGAGATGTAAAGGAGCTGAACCTCGTGGTGAAGGCCGATGTCCAAGGCTCCGTGGAGGCGCTTAAGGACGCGCTGGAAAAGATGAGCACGGAAAAGGTGAAGCTGGAGGTGCTCCACGGATCCGTTGGGGGCATCACCGAGACCGACGTGATGCTGGCGAGCGCCTCGAATGCGATCATCGTCGGCTTCAATGTTCGCCCTGAAACGAAGGTGGCGCAGGTGGTCGATGCCGAAGGAGTGGACCTCCGCCTCTACAGCGTGATCTACGAGGCGATCAGCGATATACGCAAGGCCATGGAGGGACTCCTGGAGCCGACCTACCGCGAGACGCCCCTGGGGCTGGGCGAAGTGATCGAGAGATTCACCATTCCTCGCGTCGGGGCTATCGCAGGGACCATGGTTCAATCCGGAAAGATGGAGCGAGGGGCTCTCATCCGTGTGGTTCGCGACAGCGTTGTGGTGTGGGAGGGGAAGATCGATTCGCTGAGACGCTATAAAGACGACGTGAAGGAGGTGGCGGCAGGGGTCGACTGCGGAGTCAAGATCGAGAATTTCAGCGATGTCAAGGTCGGAGACATCATCGAGAGCTACGAATTGGAGGAGGTCGCTCCAAGCCTGGATTGATGCCAACCGTGAGGATGCGGGCATGGTGGTTGGGGTATGCCAAATAGAACTTCGAATTCCGGAGAACGCTTCTCTCAAGGGGAAGCGACACATACTGAAGAAAATTTGCGAGCGCACCAAGAACAAATTCAACGTCTCCATCGCCGAGGTCGGCTCCTACGATAGCTGGCAACGGGCCCTGCTCGGGGTGAGCCTGGTGGGCAATGACAGGCGCTTTGTCAACTCCGTCCTCGACAAGGTGATCAACTTCATCGATCACCTTCAGCTGGCGGAGATCATCGGACAAGATATCGAAATTCTGAGCTACTCTGAAAATGATGGATTTTAAGCGTTCCGACAGAATAGCCGGGCTATTCAAGGAAGAGATCGCCAGGATGCTCATAAAGGGGCTCAAAGACCCCCGTGTGCGCTCTGTCGTGATCACAGGGGTTCGAGTCTCTAACGACCTTCGCAATGCACGCGTATTTTTTACCCTGATGGACGAGCAGCTGAACCGTGAAAACGCCCAAGAGGGATTGATGCACGCCCGGGGCTTTATACAGCGGGAGCTACGGAAGCGGCTCGACATCAAGTACACACCCGACCTCACTTTTTCCTTTGACCACTCCATAGAATACGGGAGGCGGATGGAGCAGATCCTAAAGGAGTTGAAGGAGGAGGAGAGCGGCCGGGATCCCGAACCCCTCTCGGCCGAAACAGTGGATCCAGTGGGCGGCGTCCACGAGGAAATCGAATAATCAGAAACGGCTCATGAAGGCAATACGATGTATATTCCCCCCTTAACTCCTGAACGGCTGTCTGTGTATAAAAAAGTGGCCAAGGCCATCCGCGACATGGACACATTCCTCATCGGCACGCACATCGGGCCCGAGGGAGACGCCGTGGGCTCCTCCCTTGCCACGGCCGGGGCGCTCAGGAGCATGGGGAAGAAGGTCGAAGTGCTGCTCGAGAGCGGCGTCCCCGATGCCCTCGCTTTTCTCCCCGGGGCCGAAAGCGTACACAACAAGGCCGCAGGGCTGGGGCCCTTCGACGCAACCATCGCGGTGGACTGCACCGATCCGGGGCGATTGGGCAAACAGTTCGGGAAGATCAAGGAAAAAGGCCTCCTGATCAACATCGATCACCACAAGACCAACAACCTCTTTGGTGCGATCAACATCGTGGATGCCGAAGCGAGCGCAAGCGCCGTACTGATCTATGCTCTCCTGCAGGAGATCCCGGTAGAGATTACACCCGACATAGCCGTGAACCTCTACACGGCGATCCTCACAGATACAGGATCTTTTCACTATTCGAACACGAATCCGGAAGCATTGAACATCGCCGCCGAGCTGATCCGGGCGGGCGCCGAGCCCAACTCCGTAGCCGAGAAGATCTACGAGACCTACTCGGAAGGAACTCTTCGTCTGCTGGCCATGGCGCTCGACACGCTCGAGCTCAGCGAGGAAGGGCGCCTTGCCACGATCGTCATCAAGCGGGAGATGTTGCGGAAGTCCAACGCCCCGGCCGATGTGACCGACGAGTTTATAAATTATCCCCGCTCCATATCCGACGTCGATGTGGCGATCCTCTTCCGTGAGGTCTCCAAGCGCGTCTACAAGGCGAGCTTTCGCTCCAGAGGGCGCATCGACGTTTCGGCCGTTGCCTCCGGCTTCGGCGGGGGCGGGCATCCGAACGCCGCGGGCTGCCTGGTGCGGGGGACCCTCGAAGAGATCAAAGAAAAAGTCTGCCAGGCGACCAGGGACGCCATCGCGAAGCCGGCGGGAGAGGCCCGGAAGGAATGAAGGTGGACGGGATCATCCTGGTGGATAAGCCCAGCGGACCGAGCGCCTTCGAGGTCGTGCGCCGCATACGCTCGCATCTGGGCTGCAGAAAGGCGGGCCACGCCGGCACGCTCGACCCCCTGGCCACAGGACTCCTCGTGGTCTGCCTGGGCGAGGCAACAAGGCTTGTGCAATTCCTGATTGAAGATGACAAGGCATACGAGGGGAGCCTGGTCCTCGGGATCGAAACCGACACCCTGGATGCGGAAGGGACCGTACGCAGCATTCATGAGGTCCCGGCGTCGACCGGCTCGCGTCTCCAAGGGGTGATCGAACAGTTCGAAGGGAAGATCGATCAGACGCCGCCCATGCATTCGGCGATCAAGCTCAAGGGAGTACCTCTTTACAAATTGGCGAGGCAGGGCAAAGAGGTGGAAAGGCCGACGAGAGAGGTCGAAATCCATGAGATCCGCCTTGGGAAGGTGGAAATTCCCCGGGTGGATTTTCAGGTGCGGTGCTCCAAGGGGACCTATATACGCTCACTGGCCGCGGACATCGGGACTGCCTTGGGGTGCGGAGCGCATCTGGCCTCACTGAGGCGGACGCAATCGGGCTGCTTCTCGATCGACCAGACATTCTCCCTCGACCGGATCCTCGCCGCCGGAGCCGGAGAGGTGAGGGAGCGCATGATTCTCACGCTGCGCCAGGCCCTCCCAACACTTCCCGAGATCGACGTGGATGCGGAGACAGCCGCCCGAGTACGCCACGGCCAGTGCGTGGAGATCGACGGAGTCGGCATCGGGGCGGGGAGTGAAACAGGAGACCTGGTCAAGCTTATACATAATTCCGGACTCATTGCCGTTGCAAGGATCCTCCGGGTCCTCGACGGGGGCGAGGGGGGACGGAAGCTGCACGTTCGGGGAGCAAAGGTTCTCAAGGACGCGCCGAACTCCTTTACAAAGCAAAGCCACTGTGATAGATCAAGCACCTTCCCGGAAGAGGCAGGGTGCGGAAGATGAATGAGAGCAGGAGGAAAGACAAGTGAAGCTCAACGCGGGCGAAAAAAAGAATGTCATCGATACCTACCAGCGCCACGAGACCGATACCGGATCTCCCGAGGTTCAGATCGCATTGCTAAGCAAGCGCATCTCCGGTCTTACTGAACATTTGAAGGTTCACGAGAAAGACCACCACTCCCGCCGTGGCCTTCTGAAAATGGTGAGCCACCGAAGGAGGCTTCTCACCTATCTGAAGTCGATCGATAACCAGCGATATACGGACCTGACCGCAAAGATCGGCCTGAGGAAGTAATGGCGCCTTCGGGTGCTGAGAGCATGATTCAGAAGACCGTACTGCCCAACGGCATACCCGTCCTCACCGAACTGATCCCGAACGTCTATTCAGTCTCCCTCGGCATATGGGTCAAGGCGGGCTCGCGGGACGAGCAAGCACGGAACACAGGGATCTCCCATTTCATCGAGCACCTGTTGTTCAAGGGGACGAAGCGGCGGACGGCGCTGGAAATCTCGCGGGCCATCGAGTCGGTCGGCGGGATTCTGAACGCCTTCACGGGGCGGGAATACACCTGCTTCTACGCCAAGATCCTCGACCAGCACCTCGACCTCGCACTCGATATTCTCTCCGATATTTTCCTGAACTCCAAGTTCAACGCCGGCGAGGTGGAGAGGGAGCGCAATGTGATCCTCCAGGAGATCAGCATGGTCGAGGACACGCCCGAAGAGCTGGTCCACGACCTGTTCAATACCTCCTTCTGGGGAGGGCACGCGCTGGGCCGGCCCGTGCTGGGAAGCTCGGACAACATCCGGCGCTTTCGGACCGGTGACCTCAAGAATTATTTTCGCGAGCGCTTTCTCGGGGGGCCCGTACTCATCGCCGCCGCGGGCAACTGCAGGCATGAAGAGGTGGTTCGCTCCATTGAGAAGATCACACGAAGGGTGAAGCCGAGGGAGTGGTCGCCCAGGCGACGCCGTCCGACCGCGCACGCCGGATTTCATGCGCACCAAAAGCCTCTGGAGCAGGTCCACATGTGCATCGGTGCCAGAGCGAGGAAGTACAGCCACCCCAGCCGCTTCGCCTTTTACATCCTGAACACCATCCTGGGGGGGGGGATGAGCTCCAGGCTGTTCCAGGAGATCCGCGAGAAGCGTGGGCTGGCCTATTCGGTCTACTCCTACATTTCCTCCTACGTCGATGCGGGCCTCTTCGGCATCTACGCGGGCGTCAGCGAAAAGCATGTACGCGAGGTGCTCGACCTCATCCTCATAGAGCTCCGCTCACTGCGGGACCGCCGGATAAACAAAGAAGCTCTGCGAATCGCCAAGGAACAGCTCAAAGGCAACCTGCTCCTTTCCAATGAGAGCACGGACAGCCGGATGAGCCGGCTTGCCAAGAATGAAATCTACTTCAGGCGCTACGTAGAGATCGATGAGGTGCTGAGCCTGCTCGACAAAGTAACCCCGGAAGAGGTCCAGGAGGCCGCCCGGGACGCCTTCGGCCGGGATGGTCTCATGGCCGTTCTCCTGGGGAACATCCAGCCGGAAGAGTTCTCGGATTCCATTCTCGAGCTATAGAGTCGCCGCATAATTTATGCGGCGACTCTATTTAGCACATGAATACTTTCATGGAAGAGGTGCGTTTCGAGGTCAAGCGTGTAAACGGGGAGCAGGATATGGACCTCCCGTTTCCACGGTACATGTCGGATGGAGCGGCCGGCATGGACCTCGCCGCCGCTCTCCAGGGTGAGCTCACCCTCCCGCCGCTCGGGCGGGCCGTCATTCCCACCGGTTTTGCCTTTGCCATGCCCGTAGGGTACGAGGGGCAGGTGCGCCCCAGGAGCGGCCTTGCGGCCGCACACGGGGTCACGGTCCTGAACACGCCGGGCACGATCGACTCGGACTACAGAGGGGAGGTCAAGGTCATCCTCATCAACCTTGGCAGCGACCCGTATGTAGTGAGACGCGGCGACCGCATCGCCCAACTCGTCGTCTGTCCGGTGACCCGGGCAAGCCCCACTCATGCCGCCTCCCTGGAGGAAACCGAGCGCGCCCACGGGGGATTCGGGCACACGGGTGATTGAATAAAAGAGTCGACAGTTGAGAGTCAAGAGTCGAGAGTTGGAAGCTGGTAGCTCTCAACTATGAACTGTTGACTGTCGACTTAGGGCTCAATTTCGGATTTGCTTTGCCGAGTCAAGCGAATCCGGTTACGGCTTTACCTTTTTTGGAGGGAATAGATGATCGAGCGATATGCCAGGCCCGAGATGGAGAAGCTCTGGGCGCAGGAGAGCAAGTACAGGCGGTGGCTGGATGTGGAGATCGCCGTCTGCGAGGCCTATGCCGAGGCGGGGGAGATACCGGCCAAGGCGATGAAGGCGATCCGCGAGCGTGCGGACTTCGATATAGGCCGGATCGACGAGATCGAGCAAACCACGAGACATGATGTCATCGCCTTCCTCACCGCCGTGGGAGAGAAGGTGGGACTCGAATCCCGATACATCCACGTGGGCCTCACCTCCTCCGATGTGCTCGACACGGCCTTTGCCCTGCAGCTCTGGGACGCGGCCGACATGATCATCGGGGACCTGGAATCCCTGCTCGAGGTCCTCAAAGAAAGGGCCTTCGAGCATCGCGGCACCGTGATGATCGGCCGCAGCCACGGCATTCACGCCGAGCCGATCACCTTCGGAATGAAGCTCGCCCTGTGGTTTGCTGAGATGGAGCGCAACCTGGATCGCGTGCGGCGAGCCAGGGAGTCGATCCGCGTGGGAAAGATCTCGGGCGCCGTGGGGACCTTCGCCAACGTGCCTCCCCCGGTGGAGGCCAGGGTGTGCGAGATCCTCGGGCTTCAAGCGGCTCCCGTCTCTTCCCAGGTGGTGCAGCGCGACCGGCACGCAGAGTTCTTCAGCGTCCTGGCCATCACGGCGGGCACGATCGAGAAGATCGCTGTGGAGATCCGGCACCTGCAGCGCACCGAGGTGCTCGAGGCCGAGGAGCCCTTCCGCTCCGGCCAGAAGGGCTCTTCCGCCATGCCCCACAAACGGAACCCGATCCTCTCCGAGAACCTGACCGGCCTGGCGCGCCTCGTGCGCTCCTATGCGGCCGCCTCCCTGGAGAACATCGCGCTCTGGCACGAGCGCGATATCAGCCACTCCTCCGTGGAGAGGGTCATCGGGCCCGACGCCACGATCCTCGTGGACTTCATGCTGGGTCGCCTTGCTCGCCTGATCAAGGGGCTCGTCGTCTATCCGGAGAACATGGAGAGGAACTTGTGGCTTACGGGAGGGCTCATCTTCTCCCAGCAGGTGATGCTGGAGCTCGTGCAAAAAGGGATGAGTCGCGAGGCGGCCTACGCCTGCGTGCAACGCTGCGCCATGGCGGCCCGCCAAAAAGGAGAGAGCTTCAAGAGCCTGCTGCTGGGAGATGCCGAGGTGGCGGGTCTGCTGGACGATGCCGCCCTCGACGAGCTCCTCGACCCCGGCCAACACCTCAAGCACATCGACACGATCTTCGAACGCGTCTTCGGGTGATTATATAGTTAGTTCTTGTCCAAAAACCCACGTTTTCAAAGGACAAGGGCAATTTCAGAA
>CAZFWM010000019.1:0-40658 GCA_964522545.1 uncultured Thermodesulfobacteriota bacterium | reverse complement strand
TGGCATCTTATGCAAAAAATCCGGGCCTGACAAGGAAACGACCGGGGCGGTTTGGATGATGGGCCGGGGCCGTGGTAGAATCGACTTCCTATAGAATGACGATCCGGAGGGCCGACCTCTGCATCGGCCGGGGAACGATGACGGACGCCACGGTGGGAGTCCCACCGAACACAAGAGAGTAAAAGCCCACCCGGAAGGCGAGAAGTCCTTCAGCGAAAGGGAAAAGAGTAGCCACGGATTAACACAGATTGACACGGATATTCTGAAAGAGTCTTGAGCATGTTCTGTTCTCCGATCAATCTGCGTTTTTTGTCTCGTTCCGAGGCTCTGCCTCGGAACGGAGCTCCCAAGGGGCTCTGCCCCGTTAGGCCAAAGAGGAGGCGGAGCCTCCCGTAAGATCGTCCCGTTCCCGGGCGGAGCCCGGGAACGAGGAGAATCATGAAAAAGGCCCTTGTCGGAATCTGCATACTCATCCCCCTCGCCCTGGCGATCATGGCCTGCCACGGCGGGGAGCCCGCCCCGGGCGGGCTCCGGCCTGAAGAAGCCGGCCTCGAGGCGATCGACTTCGTCGCCTGGGCGCGCATCACGGCCACCGGCACGCGCAGCACATTTCTCGGGCTCTGGCCGCGGGAGACCGACGATGCGCCCTACACGGTTCGGGACGGCGACGTGGCCACGGGCTGGAAGCCGCCGCCCGCGGGGCCGCAGCATCTCATGGTCGACTTCGCCCCCCTCCTTCCGGCCGCGCCCGTGCTCGCCTCATTGAGTGCCGAGTGGAGCCGGGAGCCCGAGGGCACGGTCTCTGTCAGGACCTATCGTCACTGCGGCGGGCCGCTCGTGCGCACCTACGATTGGAGCGATCCCTCTGAGCCCCTCGTCCTCGATCCTCCCGTGGAGGCGCGCTGCGTGGAGCTCCGCCTGTTCGATGCGGGCCCTGCCGAGCTCACCGAGCTCCGCACCTTTGCAGCCCCAGCGGAAACGGCTCCCTCTGTCCGAGACGTCCGGGTGATCCCTCTGCCCGACGGCCTTGAAATCGCATGGCAGAATCGAGGCGAAGAGCCGGCTCCCGTGCAGATCCACTACGTCCGGGACCCTTCGGTCCCTCTCTCCGGGGCGACGCTGATAGACACGGTCTGTGGGCTCACCCGTTGGGAAGGGCCGCGACCTGCGCTGAAAGAGGTCCGGGCCGTGCTGGTCCCGCTCTCCCCGAACGGAGAGGCCGGCCCGGCCCATGTCGTTCCCGTACCGGCCCGCGAAGGTTCGACCCTACAGAGGAGCGGTTTGGTGGAGGGCTTCTACGGGCGGCCCTGGTCCCATGCCGAGCGCCGGGCCCTGGTGCTCCACATGGCCCGGACCGGGCTGGGGCTCTACATCTACGGCCCGAAGAACGACCCCCTGCACCGGGACGAATGGCGTCTGCCCTACGACGGGGAGGCCGTCGTACGCTTCGTCGAGCTCCGCCGGCTCGGGGAGATCCTGGGCGTGACCCTCTCCTTCGGCCTGAGCCCCGGCATCGACATGGAGATCGGAAATCCACGGGAGCGGGCCGCCCTGCTGGCCAAGATCGAGCCGCTCATCGCCGGCGGGTTCCGCCATGTCACCTTGCTTTTCGACGACATCGAGTTCGAGGCCGACGTCACGGTGGACGGCGCCCTGGCCCGGGAGCACGTGGACCTCGCCAACTGGGCCGCGGCCGAGCTCTCGGCCCTGGCGGGCGGGCCGGTGGAGCTCTGGTTCGTACCCACGGTCTATTCCACGGAGCGCCGGCGCCGCTGGCCGGGCGGGCCTGCCTACCTGGACGCGCTCAGCGGCCTCGAGGCGGGCATCATGGTCATGTGGACCGGCACGGCCACCTTCAGCCCGACTCTCGAGGCGGCGGACCTCGCGGACGTGACCGCCCGGATCGGGCGCAGGCCCGTAATCTGGGACAACGAGCACGCCACCGACGGGGGCGACTTCTTCGTCGGCAAGGTCTACCTGGCGCCCTACGAGAACCGCAGTCCTGACCTGGTCGGCGCCGTAGAGGGGATCGTTGCCAACCCGATGATCCTGGGTGCGGCCAACCGCCTCATGCTGGGCACCTATGCCGCTTTCCTCACCGACCCGGCCTCCTACGATCCTTACGAGGCCCGGGAGTGGGGGATCGGAATCGTGGCCGCGGACGAGCGGGACCGGGCCCTTGCGCTGCGGCTCGCGGAGACCTTTCACGGCTCGGGCGTGTTCGGCATCCCGGGGATCAATCTGCCGAGCAATCCGTCCATGGATCAGGCCATTGGCTGCTTTGAGTCGGCCGTCGGGTCCGGATCCCTGTCCGCCATCCTCGAAGCCGGAGCGCTTCTCCTCGAAGTGGCGGGCGACATGGCGACCGCCCAGAGCGACCTGCACCACAGCGGGCTCGATGTCTCCCTGGTGGACGACCTGTGGGTCCCGGCCGACCGGCTCGGACACGAAGGCCGGGCCCTGCTCTGGCTCCTCCGGTGGTCCGGGTCTGTGCTCTCCGGTGCGCCGGACGGGGCCGCCCTGGGGTGGGCCGACGAATATCTGCGTCGGGCGCTCTTCGACCGCTATCAGCTCAGCCTCTTTAAGGTAGAGGGGCTACGCCGACACTTGGAGGAGAACCCGCCGCCCGCCCTTGGCTTCTCCGCCCCCGCGATCGTCGATCCCGATGCGCCTCCTCGTGCGGGCGAATCGTGGACCTACCGGCCGTGCGAGGGTGCGGAAATCGCGATTCACGGCCTGCCGGGCAGCCAGATTGAAGACGGGGTAGCGTACTGGACGCCGCCCCACGCCGGGGTCTATCATTGCGTGGTCGCGGCGTCGAACGAGCAGGGCTGGGCCTGGCGGGAGCTAGAGGTCGTGGTTTATGATGGTGGAGGGAAGGGTTGCCCTTACTATAACCGATTGTCGGCACCTGTAGGGGCGCGATTCATCGCGCCCGTTTCCCGGGTTTGATGAATCAAACCCCTACAATTGACACTGCCGATTTCAATTTGCTCTGAAAAGGATCAAGATAGGGAGAGCAAGAATATGACGAATAACTTCTTTCGTTCTCATTTCCGTCTCTCGATCCTCATCCTCCTCGCCGTCCTCGCTCTCACGGCCGTGCTGGCCGCCTGCCACTCGAGCTCGTCTTCCGGTCCCGCACGGGACCCGGTCGACTGGGTCGATCCCTTCATCGGTACGGGCGGGATCCCCTGGACGAGCGGGATGCTCTTCCCGGGTGCGACGGCGCCCTTCGGGATGGTGAGGCTGAGCCCCGACACCTCCTACATCGGGGGGCTGGTCCTCGGGTGGGGCACGGCGGGCTACTACTACGGCCAAGGCCGCGTCCTGGGATTCAGCCACACCCGGCTCTCCGGCACCGGGGCGACCGACGGCGGCCAATTCCGCGTCACCCCCGCTGTGGGGCCGGTGAACCCCGCTCTGCGCCTGACCCGGCCGGCCCGCATCGACAAGAGTAGCGAGACGGCCTCCCCCGGGTACTACGCAGTCCGGCTGAGCGAGCCGGGCGTGCAGGTCGAGCTCACCGCCACAACCCGCGTGGGGCTTCACCGCTACACCTTCGGGTCCGGCGACGAGGCGCACCTGCTGCTCGACGCCACGAGCTACCCCATCGGCGAGAGAGCGGAGGAGGGGTGGGTCGAGGTGCTCCCGGCCGCCCGGGAGGTGGTCGGCTCCGGAAGGGTCTTCGGGTCCTTTTCGGGCCGCTGGGGCGGGCTCAAGGGATTCTTCGTGGCCCGCTTCAGCCGGCCCTTCGACGGCTACGGGACCTGGCTCTGCGGGGACCTCGTGGAGGGTCGGACCGAGGTAGAGGGGGATGACGTGGGGGCGGACCTGCGCTTCGGCGGCGGTCCGGAGGGGACGGTGGTGGAGGTGAAGCTCGGCGTGAGCTTCGTGAGCCTGGCCAACGCTCGGGCCAACCTCGAGGCCGAGGCGGGAGCCCTCGACTTCGACGGCGCGCGCGCGGCGGCCCGGCAGGCCTGGGAGGAGGCCCTCGGGGTGATCCGGATCGAGACGGCCGATCCCGCGGTGCGCGAGATCTTCTACACCGCCCTCTACCACTGCATGATTATGCCGACCAACTTCACCGACGTGAACGGCGAGTACCTCGGATTCGAGCACCAGGTGGGCGTGGCCGAGGGTTTCACCTATTACACCGACCTCTCCCTCTGGGACACCTTCCGGTCCGAGCACCCCCTGCTCGTGCTGATCGCCCCCGAGGTCCAGCGCGACAGCATCAAGAGCCTCATCCGCATGGCCCGCATCGGCGGGAGCCTCCCGCGGTGGCCCTCCGGGGCGGGCTACACCGGCTCCATGCTGGGGAGCCCGGCCGACATGGTCATCGCAGAGAGCTTTCTGAAGGGGATCACCGACTTCGAGGCGCAGGAGGCCTACGAGTTCATGAGGGCCACCGCCCTTGGGGACACCCCTCCCGGGACCCCGGGCCGCAGCGGCATCGACGAGTGCCTGGAGTTCGGCTTCTGCCCGTCCGACCTGATGAGCGGCGCCGTGAGCCGCACCGTGGAGTACGCCTGGGCCGACGCGAGCGTGGCCCTCATGGCCGAGGCCCTCGGCCACGACGAGGACGCCGAGCTCTTCCGGGCCCGCTCCCTCGAATACCGGCTCACCTGGAATCCGCTGACCAGGCACTTCCAGCCGCGTAACGCGGACTGCACCTGGATCTGGCCCTTCTTCCCCAACCTGACCACCTACTACGACGAGCTCCTGGGCACCGGCCTGGCGAAGGACTACGTCGAGGGGAGCCCCCGCCACTGGCGCTGGGTCGCGCCCCACGACTCCGAGGGGCTCGTGGCGCTCTTCGGCGGCCCGGACTACTTCGTCTCCGAGCTCGAGACCTTCATGGAGGAGGCGGCCCCCGTGTGCGGGGCACCCGACCCCGGCCCGGCCTACTGGCACGGAAACCAGCACGACATGCACGCCATCTACCTCTTCAACGAGGCGGGTCGCCCGGACCTCACGCAGAAGTGGGTCCGGTGGGCCCTCACCGACCGGTACGGCACCGGCCCGGACGGCCTCGACGGCAACGACGACGGTGGGACCCTGTCGGCCTGGTACGTGCTTTCCGCCATTGGCCTCTACCCGATCGCCGGGACCGACCGATACTGGGTCGGCGCACCCATCGTGGACCGGGCCGACGTGAGCCTCGGCGATGGTGTTACCCTCACGGTGATCGCCGAGAACCAGGGACCGGAGAACATCTACGTCCAGGAGGCCAGCGTGAACAGAGAGCGCCTCTGCTCCCCCTTCCTGCGCCACGCCCGGATCGCCCAGGGAGGCACCCTCGCCTTCGAGATGGGCCCGACCTCGGCCCCGGGCGGCGGGTTCGAGTGCCCGTGAGGGGATGGATTTACTTGATTTTACTGTTGTTTTATGTAAAAAATAGATACAGAGGAAAATACTATGGTTATTGGTAAACTGATCTCCGTTTTTCTTGTTGACGGTGTTCCGGATGGTCGTCTAGTAGGGGAAATTTTTAACTGGACAGGCAAGGCATTCAAGATCCCTCGGAAATTGCTCAAGGCTTCCTCCAAACGCGAAGAACTTGCCAAGGCTGGTGTTTACTTCCTTTTCGGAAAGTCTGAAGAGAATCCGGACGAAGACGCCGTGTACATTGGCGAAGCAGAAGAGACATACAAGCGCCTCACTCAACACCAGAAGCTGGAGTTCTGGAGTGAAGCCGTCGTGTTCATCAGTAAAGACGAGAACCTGAATAAGGCTCATGTTAAATACCTTGAGTCAAAGCTGTATGAAATGGCGAAGCTGGCCAAGCGTTACACCGTCGTGAATTCGTCGACCCCGACTTGTCCGATGCTCTCTGAGTCAGAGCAAGCGGTAATGACAGAGTTTTTATCGAACCTTAGAGTGTTGATAAATACCCTCGGTTATAAGGTACTCGAACCCTTGGCAGAGCCGACAGAGAAACAGAAGGACGTCTACTTCATCAAAGGAGCCCGTGGTGCCAATGGCAAAGCAGTTATCACCAATGAAGGAGTTGTAGTGATTGAAGGATCAGAGGTAGCGACATCAACCGTCCCGTCCATGCCTCTCGCATTCGTAAAGCAGCGCCAGAAGTTGATCGATCAGGATGTTATCCAGAGGAAGAGTGGTAAATTGGTTTTTTCAAGGGATTATCTATTCTCTAGCCCTTCTACGGCTGCTGCCGTCGTCATGGGCAGAAATGCCAATGGAAGGATCGAACTTAAAGACAAAAAGGGCAAGACACTCAAGGACAAGGAAGAAGACTGAGACCCTCGAACAACCTAATCGAACACAAAAGTAGAGCCCATGTCAGAACAGGTGAAATAAAATGGACACGAAAACAATAATTGAAGAATGTAAGAAGACATTAAAAGATCATTACGGTACCAAGTTCCATGGGCTATTCTTGTATGGTTCCATAGCACGAGGTCAGGCAGAGAAATCGAGTGATATTGATTTAATCGTACTGTTGTCAAAACCTTTCGATTATTTTGAAGAGTTGCGGAAAATTGTTGAACTTCTTTATCCAGTTCAACTCAAATCAGAATATCTCATATCGGCAAAACCGGCAGCTGAAGATGAGTTCACATCCGGGACAACTCATCTTTACCGGACAGCCAAGCGAGAAGGGAAAGCTGCATGAGTCCAGATAATCACGCCTTGGAGATTGATGCCAATCTTGAAAGGGCGGAACAAGCTGTTGAAGCAGCAAAGAAATTGCTGTCTGAAGGCTTCAACGACTTTGCAGCATCAAGGGCTTACTATGCGGCATTTTATGCTGCAACCGCCCTCTTGTTGAAGGAAGGAATGGAATTTAAAAAGCATAGTGGAGTAATTGCGGCAATCCATAAACAGTTCATCAGTACCGGAAAATTGCACAAAGAATTCGGTAAGAATTTGAACTGGTTGTTCGAGTTGCGCAGTGTAGGGGACTATGGAGTTACTGTTCATGTTCCGCATACGGAAGCTGCGCAGGCCATTGAAGTGGCTCGTAGCTTTATTGAGGCCGCTAAATCGATGATTAATGGTAGGTAATCCAAACGATTTTGTGGCCTGAAGAGATGAGCCAGTTTAAGGAGAGCCGACAAGAAAAGCTGTTTACATCTAAACTCTACGTACTTTGCGGCTTCGTTTTTATAACCTTCCAGTCCGCACTGGGGTGCCACGGCGGATCGGGCGGCGGTCTCCCCTTCCCCGAGGGATTCCTCTTCGGGGCCGCCACGGCCGGCTTCCAGTCCGACATGGGGTGTCCGACCCTCTCGTCCGGGAAGTGCGACGACACCCGGTCCGACTGGTATCAATTCGTCGTCTCCCCGGAGATGCAAGCAAGCCGGCTCGCCTTCCTCTCCGGGGAGGACCCCTCCGTCGTGGGACCCGGCCACTGGGAGCTCTACGAGACCGACCTCGATCTTGCGGCCGGGGAGTGCCGCCACAATGCCTTCCGGATGAGCATCGAGTGGAGCTGCATATTTCCGGACTCCACCATCGGGATCGAGGGGTACGAGAGCCTGCGGGCGGCCGCCGACGGGGCCGCCGTCGACCACTATCACGCGGTGTTCCGGGCCATGCAGGCCCGGGGCCTCGAGCCGCTGGTCACCATCCATCACTACACACTTCCCGACTGGATCCACGACGGGGTTGGGTGCCACCTCGACTTCGAGTGTTGCTCGCCGAGGGGCTGGGTCGACCGGGACACAACGGTCCGGGAAATCGCCAAGTACGCGGGATTCGCGGCCCGGGAGTTCGGGGCCGAAGTGGACCTGTGGGGAACTCAGAACGAGCCCTTTGCGGTGCTTCTGTCCGGCTATCTCCTGCCGACCCCGACCCGGACCAACCCGCCGGCCGTGGTCCTCGAGGAAGATGCCTTCCGGACCGCCTTCGGCGCCATGATCGATGCCCACGCCCGGATGTACGACGCAGTCAAGGCGGGCGACCGGATCGACGCGGACGGAGACGGTCATGCCTCCCGGGTGGGGATCGTCTACGCCGTGGCCCCGGTGGTGCCGCGCGATCCGGCCGACCCCATGGACCGGCGGGCCGCCGAGAATGTCTTCCATCTCTGGAACACGGCCTTTCTCGACGCCGTGGCCCTCGGGCAGCTCGACGAGGGGCTGAACCGCAACCCGGTGTTTCGAGAGGACCTGGCCGGCCGCATGGACTTCCTCGGCATGAACTACAAGGTGCGCGTCTCCGTGGAGGGGCTTCCCTTCTCCATCCTGCCGGGGCTCACGCCGCTGGCCGACTTCAATCCCCTCAGCCTGGATATGGACGAGGTCTACCCGAGGGGGATCTACGAGATGGCGGACCTGTTTGCCCGGCGGTACGGCATCCCCATCATCATCACCGAGAACAACGGACAGAGCGTTCCCCGGGGGGACATGGAGGCCGAGGTGCGCTTCCTGGTGGAGAACCTGAGCTGGGTCTCTCACGCGATTCGGCAGGGAGTGGATGTGCGCGGCTTCTTCTACTGGTCGCTCACGGACAACTACGAGTGGAACCACGGGATGAGCGTGCCTCTGGGGCTATACGGGGTCGACCCCGGCGACCCGGCCAAGGTGCGCACGCCGCGCAAGACCGTGGAGGTCTACGGCGCCGTGGCCGCCGCGGGTGCCGTGCCGGCCGACCTGGCGGAGCGCTATCCGGTGGAGTTCGACTGACTGACTCCAAAGGCCTATACCAGATAGTCGTCATCTCCTCGTCTCGTTCCGAGGCTCTGCCTCGGAACGGGGGATTTCAGGGGCTCTGCCCCGTTCAGCCTACAGGTTCGCAACAATCCGAAACAATCCGATGTAGGAGGCGGAGCCTCCCGTAAGTTCGTTCCCAGGCGGAGCCTGGGAACGAGGGAGAAGCTATCCCCTAGCCTCCAGTTCCTCTGCCTCCTCCTCGGCCCGCTCGCGGAATTCGATCATGTCGATCACCTTCCCCTCGAGGCGGGCCTCTTCGGCCGCAAAGCAGACCAGGTGACTCTCCAGGCAGTTCCGGGCGCTCACCAGGGCCTCCCCCGAGCATCCGGCGCGCACCGCATCGGCGAACTTCACCAGGAGGGTTTCGTCCCCCCCGCCGTGGAATATGCCGTGATAGCGGACCCGCTCCTTTTTGACACGGGCCGGGTTGAAGGTGCGGAGCTCCAGCCTCCCGGAGAAGTCGGCCGAGCGGACTTCGCCCCGGGTCCCGTGCAGATTGAGGGTCCTCTCCCAGATGAGGCTGAAGGCGCTCAATGAGAACGAGGCCGTCACCCCGTTCTCGTATTCGACGCTCACAGTCTGGTGATCGGTCACGTCGTTTTCGGAGCGGAAGACACATCGCCCGTAGGGTCCCTCCTTCAGGGCCTTGAGCCGGCTCGGCCGGCTGATGTCGTGTACGATCACCGATGCCAGGGTCCGGAATCGGGGATTCTTCACACAGTCGACCAGGGCTTCCCACGTCATCCCGGAGAACAGGGAGAGGGGGATTTGAGGCCTTCCGGGCTTGAGGTACTGACGGATCGCGCTGTGCTCGCAGCTTTTCTCGACCGGGCAGCCGTCGGTGCACCGCTCGGGGGCGCCGGGCGGGGCGTTTCCTTCGTTGAAGAAGGAGAGGCTACCGAAGGACGAGACCCGGGCTGCCGGGGCGCCGGCGAACCAGGTCACGAGGTCGAGGTCGTGGATCGCCTTGGCCATCACGAAGGAGTGGGAGTAGGAGGTGCGGTGGTGGATGCCGCGCACGTAGCTCAGGTCGAAGTGCCAGTAGCCGATGTTCTCGGCGCAGTCGATGTTCATGAGGCGCCCGATCCGGTCCTCCTCGAGCATCCGGGCGACCTTGGAGTAGATCCTGTTGTACCGGCACTGCAGGGCTATGAGGAAGGTGCGGCCCCCGGCCTCGGCGGTCCGAACGAGATGCACGCTCTGTCCGGGCGTCAGGGCCATCGGCTTCTCCAGGAGCACGTGGTAACCCGTCCGAAGAGCGGCCAGGGTGGAGTCGTAGTGGAGCCGGCAGGGCAGGGCGTTGATGGCGGCATCGGCGAGCTGCGGCCTGGACGTGAGCTCCTGCCAGTCCCGGAAGGCGTTCTCTTTCGGGATGCCGAACCTGCGGACGAACTGCTCCCGGCGCTCGTCGTCCAGCTCGGCCACGGCCGTGAACCGCAGCTTTTGGGCGTGCTTTCGCGCGAGGGTGGCCAGGTTGAGGTCCCCCCGGGCACCGGCCCCGATCAGGGCGATTTCGATCGGTTTTGTCTTGGTCATCGATTTTCAGTCGCTCGGTGCCTCGAAAGAGAAGGAAAGCACGACATTCAGGATAGTCCTCTGATCCGCATGGTCCGGCAGCAGGTGCTGACGGACGGTGACGCGAACGCGTGTTAGCCGCCTCAGTTGCTGCGGCGGCGGTACGCCTGCAGCATGCGCCTGATGGGCGCTGATCCCGCGGCGCGGTAGGCCAGGGACCACGTCGCCATCGACAGGGGGCGCGTGATCAGATCGAGCGTTCGCACCGGAACCGGCTTCGCGCCCCATTTCGTCTTGAACCTGGCAAGCGACTCGTCGTCGACCCCGGATGGCAGGAAGTCGAACGCCGTCAGGCCGCGCTCCACGGCTCGTTTCATGGCTTCGTTGAGCAGCAGGTCATTGGGGCAGTACTTGAGGGCCGGCGCATGGGACCCGCCCATCAGATAGTGGCTGACCGCCGGCGAGTCCACGATCAGTACGCCGGCCACGGCACGATCCTGGTGGCGGGCCACGAACAACGCCCCGCGGTCCTCCGCCACGATGTGCCGACGGAGCGCGTCGACGAACTCGAAGCCATACTTGGGCACCGCCTCGTTGCGTGCCATCGATTCGAGGTAAAGATCGTAGAATTCGCGGAACTGCTCCGGCCCGCCGCGGCCGTCGGCCACGACACCGTTCTTGATCGCCACTCGCACGTCGCGGCGGATTTTCTTTTTGAACCCCGTCCACAGCTCGTCGTAGGACCGGCCGTCAAAGTCGAGCACGTGGGTGGCGCCGTCAATGCACGCAAAGCCGGCCTGCGGCAGCAGCTTTCCGGGATGGTCGACCAGGCGGATGCGCGTCAGCCCGGCTCGCCGACCATGGCGCTGGAGCAGCTCGGCCAGGGGCAGGTCCGGCGGACAGTCCCCGATCAGCCCCCCGTACGGCACGTGCGAGAACAGCAGCCGCGCCCAGAGGATGCGCCGCGTGAATGCGGCCATCCCGCACACGGCCTCGCCATCGCGCTCGAACACCAGCCCGGTCGGCTGCCCGCGCAGGCCTTCGGCAGCGACGCGCCCCCAGAGCTCCGTCTGGAACAGGCTCGCGGTGCCGCTGTCGCTCAGGCTCTGCCAGTGGTCACTGTCCAGAGACACTTCCTTGACTGTCCACGATGCGCTCATCTCTCCTCCGGGTCCTGGGCGCCCGAACGATAGCGGCCGCTCTTGACCTCTGCAACAGACTCGGTCACGGCCGCGGCCACCCGCTCGACATCCGCCGGTGACGCGCAAGGCACCGGCAACAGCAGGTAGCGCCGCCACAGATCCTCGGTGTTGTCCAGCGCCGCAGCGCGGAATCCTGCAAACTTCCGCAGTCGGTGCAACGGGTAGTAGCGCCACTTGCTCTCGACCCCGCGTCGCGCCAGGGCCACACCCAGGCGGTACCGGGAGACAGCCGGATCGAGGACGATGGGGAAGTACAGGTAGGTGCTCGGGTACTCACGGTCTTCGAGGACGCTCACCTCCGGAAGCCCCGCCAGCAGCCGGCACGCGTGGGCCGCGCGTTCGCGGCGCCCGGCGACGAGGTCCGGCGAGCGCTCCATCAAGGCGGCGGCCGCCGCCGCCTGCCACCGGTGAATGCCACCCGGCACATAATCGCGGTACGCATCGTCGGGGTACTCTTCGTAGAAGTGTTCGACCTCATCATGTTCGAGATAGGCGTGCCGCATCGAACTGAGCAGCCAGTGGGCAGGGCTGAAGCAGGGCTTCCACCGATACAAGGCCAGCGCCTTCACCAGCTGCCTGGCGACGCGAACAGCGGGAGTCGACCGCAGCCGCTGCCGAGACGCCTTCTCGAACACCTCGTCGCTGTTGGTGAGCAACGCGCCGCCGTAGATGCCGTGCAAGGGCTTGTCCCAGCCGAAACTGACGAAACCGGCGTCACAGTAAGCGCCCGGCAGCCGACCCTTGACCTCGACAAAGGGCGGCACTTGCACGAGGTTGGCCAGTACCTTGATGCCGCGTCCTCGGGCCCATTCCCAGATCTTGTCCGCCGGCGCCATCTGTCCGAACATGTGCTGCACGAGCACGGCCTTGGTCGTCGTGGCCGCCGCCGCATCGAGGGTACGCACGGAGACGCAGAAGTCGGTCTCCACGTCGCAGAAGGCCGGCGTCAATCCGCAGTTGACCAGCAGCACCGTCAGCGGCGTGTACATCAACGACGGCATGAGGATCTCGCCGCCGGCCGCTGTTGCCTGCAGGTAGAGAGCCCACGCGCTGCGGGCGGAGTCGGTCAGCAGGCAGTGGCGGACGCCGTACCCGCGCCGGAGCTGGTCGGCGAGGGCGGCCTCCGCCCTGCCGGCGCCGCGCAAGAGCTGCGGGAGCTCGGCCACGCCCCATGGCAATCGCACCAAGGGCGCACAGCGGAAACGCGCGGGCACCGGGATGCTATACCGTTCGTCGCCGTCCATGTCAGGCCTTCGCCGGTGCCTTCGCCGGCGTCGTCATAGCGCTCAATGATTCGCCCGGCGTCCCGAGCACCTGGCACGGAAGCGCCGGCCAGCGGCCGTCGGGGAAAAACTCCCGGACCGCCGCCTCGACCGCCTCGACCTGTTCGGGACGGAGCCGGTCCGTGCGAGCGGCAACGGCCTCAAAAGGAGACGGCGGCGGCTGCCGCCGGGTCAGCACGACGCCGTGACCGGCCAGAAAACGCTCGAAACTGTCGAGACCTCCGCTGGGGTCGGCGCAGAACTGCTCGTAATCGACTACGGCGAAACGGTGAGCGCCGATGGCCTCCATGTCGGCCCGCAGATCCTCGACGATGGCCCGCGCCTGGCAGACGACTTCGCGCTCCGGTGTCGGGTTGTCCAGAGCAGGGAACGACCGAGGACGTGCGTGCACCCACGTAGTGAAGTCGCCATAGAGCTCGAGGCGTGCGCGCAGCATCGACAAGGACACCCCGAGGGGTGCTCGCATGGTGATGACGAACAGAGACCGCTCGAAGAGCTCCGCCAGCGCAGGCAGCCACTGGTTGAAACGCTGGTTCTTGTCGACGAAGGGACAGCCGAACACACGCTCGAGGCGGCCGACCATGCGCCGGATCTGCTCGGCTCGCCATGCCGGCAGACTGCTCGCGTCCATGTGTGCATCGCGTTCGAACCACAGGTTCCAGGAGTTGCCGCTGAAGGGGGATGCCAGGCTCGAGCCAATCCCGTAGTGGCTCTGGAAGTCGGAGACGTGCTCGCCCGCAAACCGGCGCACGATCCCCGCGGTGAGCGCGGGAGCGAACCACAACCGCACGCCGAGGCGTACCAGGTGGGCGGTGCCGAAGGTATTGCAGATGCTGTGGAAGAACAGTGTCGAGCCCGAGCGCTGCAGCCCCAAGATGAACACCGGCGGCAGGCGCGGCGCGTCATTGCCCAACAGCAGCCCCTCGAAAGCGCCCCCCACGCGCATCACCGTCCGTGCCAGCGATCGCAGACCGTAGTGAAATATAGGATATTTGTTTTTCAGCAAGACAGGGAAAGCATACAAGAATTCAGAAAATCAAGCAAGAAAATGTCGAAAACCGTCTAAAAGGGACTGATTGTCAGAGAACCCGGAATTTTGCATGTTGAGCATCAGAAGTTGACGACCGGTCGGATCGGCACCGGCGGGTAGATCTGCCCGTGCTTGGGCGGCATGGAGTTGTAGACCCACTCGATGTCCATCGTGCCGAGCCTCACGCCCCGGTATCGCGAAAAGCCGTTGAAGGGGCCCCGCACGAGGACGTCCTCCATCTGCATGGTGAGGCCGAGCACGGCGACCCGGGCGCCCTTCGGCACGGCCCTCAGCTCGCGGCCGTAGGCGAGGGGCGAGAAGGCGAGCCTCCGCGAGTCGGCGGCCTGGCACTGGACGAGGGGGATGATCGCGGGGAAGCCGTCCTCCCCCACGTAGGCAAGAAAGCATACCGAGTCGAGCCGGTTGAAAAGCCCTTGGGCCCAGGGCGTCAGGATCTGCTCTCTTCCGCCGGTCCCGGCGCCGGCCCGGGCCGCCAGGGTGAGGAGCGAGGCGGGCACGATCCGCCCGAGCGGCAGAGCCTCCCGGCCGCCGGTCTCCACGAGGTCCATGTAGTGGACCGTGTGGATGCCGAAGTAGGAGTTGTAGCGGAACATGGGGAGGTCGTTGAGCCGCTCGTAGTCCTCGCCCTCCCGGACCGCGTGGGTGTAGCGCGCCTTGCCCCTCCAGAGCTTGCGGTCGAGGGTCATGATGAGGAAGGCCGTGTGGGGGTTCTCCTTGACATGCTGCTTGCTCATCCCCTCGGTGAACTGCCCCCAGATGAGCTGCGTCGGAGTTTTGGCCTGGATGGTGGTGATCAGGGTGAGGTGGGGCAGGCCATTCGGGCCCACGGTGGCGATGAGGCCGATCTTCGATTCGGGCTCGAAGGCCTTCATGTCCTGTTCGTCGAATGCGGTTAGTTTTTTCATGGGTGTCCTCACATAAATTCACCACAGAGGACACAGAGGGCACAGAGAAAGCAAGAGTATGATTGATTGATTCATTCTCTCTCTGTGACCTCTGTGTTCTCTGTGGTTGAAAAAAAGTTTTCTTAAGCTCCACGGATTTCTTTCTCTGCGCGATTTATTCTCTTTTCCAGGGCCTAGGAGCGAGAAAAAGATTTCTCCCTGCGGTCGAAATGACATTTAGTGGAGTGGTCGAAATGACATATCCGACGCTTTCCCATTACAGCCGCTCGTGACTCAGCCGGGCGATGACTTCGTCCTGGAGCTCTTTTCCGATGGCCGTGAAGTAGGCGTTGTAGCCGGTGATCCTCACCAGGAGGTGGCGGTAGTCCTGGGGGTGCTTCTGGGCGTCCCGGAGCATGTCCGGGTCGAGCATGTTGATCTGAAGGGCCGTGCCGCCGCTGGCGGTGTAGCCCCGCAGGAAGGCCTTGAACTTGGCCTTGTGCTCGGGATCTCTGAGGATCTCGGGGTTGAAGGTGATGGTGTGGCTCGCCCCATTGGGCAGGTTGTTGAGGTACCCGCCCCAATCTCCTTCTCCGTCCGCCGCCATGCCGCCGAGGGCCTTGCCCACGGAGTTGGTGTTGGACGTGGGCCCGTGGATGTCCGCTCCGTTGGAGGGGCATATGGCGTTGGAGAGGAACTGCCCTTTGGGCCGGCCGTCCGGGCTCGCGGGCAGGATGTACCCGGCCCCGACCCAGTAGTTCCAGCTCAGCATGCCGGGCCTGAACTGCCGGCCCGTGGAGCGGGTGCGGTACTTCCAGGTCTCCCCGGCCCAGAGGTCCATGACGGCGCGGGACATCTCGTCGGCGCCGTCGTCGTCCCGGCCGTACTTGGGCGCCTTGTATTTTGCCCGGGCCTGGAGGGTCTCGTGCCCCTCCCAGTTGGCCCATAGCGCATCGATCAGCTCCTCCATGGTACAAATCTTATCATCGAACACGAGGTGCTTGACGGCGAGCAGGGAGTCCACGGTGGAGGCGAAGGTCACCCCCTCCATGGTGACGAGGCTGATCTCGGCCCCGCCCCGCGTGACGTCGAGCCCCTTCTCGGCACACCCCTTCACCAGGCAGGAGAGATACGGCGTGGGGAAGAAGCGCGCTCGGATCGACTCCGATGCCTCGTAGAGATCCACGCACCGCTTCACGATGTAACGCGTCTGCTCTTCGTAGGCCCGCCAGAACTCCTCCCACCTCCCGAACTTTGTAGCGTCCCCCGTGGCCGGGCCGTCCTGGGTGATCTTGGATTTCTTGCCGGTGACGGGGTCCTCTACCGGGAGCAGGTCCTTTCCGCCCGTGAGTGCGAGCTCCACGGCCTTGAGCAGGTTGAGGTTGTTGTCCACCGTGCCGGACCGGTCGTTGCCGACCATGGTGTTCTCCAGGCAGCCCACGGGCGCGTAGTCGTGGACATTGCCCTCGTGAATGAGGTCCGTGAGGCCCGCCTCCCGGGCCTCGCGCATCATGCCCGCCATGGAGCGCTCGTCGAAGTTGAGCAGGAAGGGCGCCCCCTGGCTCGCCGAAACCATGTCGACCACCCGGTCGAGCAGCTCTTCGGGCGTCTCCCTATGGAGCCGCACGTTCGGCTTGGGCTCGAGGATCGGGGTCATCTCGTCGATCACTTCGAGGATCTCGTAGGTGAGTTCGTTGGTCATGTCCCGGCCGTCCGGGCCCAGGCCCGAGAGGGTGATGAGCTGGCCGAAGCCCGAGGTGATCCCCTGGTAGCCGGCCCGGATCAGGGCGTCGTAGGCGGTGTTGCAGTGCATCCAGAAGCACTTGAGGACCTCCCGGGCGAGCTCCCGGTCCATGCCCTGGGCGATGGAGTGCCTCCAAAAGGGGAGCAGGTACTGATCGATGCGGCCGAAGGAGATGCCCGGGCCGGGGTAGTTCTCGTCGCTCATGATGAGCATGTGGGTGAGCCAGAGGGCCTGCAGCGCCTCCCAGAAGGTCCGCGGCGGCTCCCACGGGACCCGGTCGAGGTTCCGGGCCATCTGCTCGAGCTCTCCCCGGCGTGCGGGGTCGGCCTCCTTTTTGGCCAGGTCCCTGCAGTGGCGGGCGTAGCGGGCCGCCAGGTCGCGGGGCATGGTGGCGGAGATCATCATGGCCCGGAGCTGCTCGCCCCTGGGACCTTTTTGCTCTTTTCTGCTCAGCCCGTCGTACCTGGACTGGAGGTCGTCGTAGATCCCCTTCCAGCCGATCTCGAGGGCCCTCTCGTGGCCCGGAACGAGGTGGCCGCTCGTGGCGCCCGCGTTGCCGTAACCGTGGTCATGAAACCGTTTCACCAGGGACCGGGCGCCGTTGCGGCCATGGATGAGCCGTTCGCGCTCCCGGGCCTCCTTCCGGTTCAGACAGAGGGAGGTCTGGACGTTGAATCGCGCCCCGGCCAACAGGTCCCCCGGGAGGACCTCCCGGGGCAGATAGTCCACCATCACCTCCTTGACGAACCAGGCCCGGCGCTCGGGCAGGCTCCAGGACCAGAAGTCCTCGTGGAGCTTCACCGGGCGGGCCGCCTGGCGGAAGGAGGATGTCATGGTCTGGAGGAGCAGGTAGTTCTCGGGGACGATGTAGAAGGAGATCTCGTTGTACTGGATGTCCCAGGGGGTGCCCGTGGTCCAGGAGGTGAACTCGTTGTTCCAGGCCCTCTCGGTCCCCTTGAAGAAGTAGTCCCGGAGCCAGGCGATCCGGGGGGAGAGGCCCTTTGGCTCCTTGATTTTGTATAGCGATTTTTTTGCAGTCGGGACACTCATGAACTACTCCTTTTGCACGGATGTGTTAGGCACAAAGTGGCAAAGGGGCAAAGGGGCAAAGGCACAAAGTTTCTTATTCAAATGTTTTTTCATAAGCAAAATTGAAAACACTTGTTCCAAGAACGAAATGAATTCAGAATGTCGTCTTCCCTTTGTGCCTTTGCCACTCTGCCCCTTTTCTTCTCGTTCTTCGACCAAGGTGGATTTTTACTACTCTTTTAGCACTGCCTCCAAATGCTTTTCGCCGTGGTCGAGGAGGCGATTCATGATCCGTACGGCCGTCTTTGAATTCTTCTTTTCGATCGCTTCGATCAGCTTTCTGTGAAAGGCGAATACTTCTGGCACCACATTCGGGTCGGAGAAGAACCGGCCCGAGAGGCTGGTGTAGAGGTCCTTGAACGAGTTCAGCAGGAGCGGGTAGATCATGTTGCCCGTGGCCATGGCGAGGCAATGGTGGAAGTCGAAGTCGAGGTCGGCGATCCGGTCGGTCTCGCCCTCGCCGGCCGCCTCCTCCCGGTTGAGGATGTCCCGCAGAGCCCTGAGTTGAGCGGCGCTGCGGTTCCGGGCGGCCAGCCGGGCGGTCTCCACCTCGATGAGCCTGCGCATGTCCAGCAGGCTTGCGAGGAGCTTGGGATCGATCCCGTCCCTGTGGTAGTTGAGCAGCGAAGTGAGCAGAGCCAGGGAGCCCTGTTTCCGGTAGTCGGCGACGACCGCCCCTACCCGGGGCTTCATGGAGACGAGGCCCCGGAAGGTGAGCTCCATCAGGCCCTCGTGGACCACGGGCCGGCTCACGCCGAGCTGGAGGGCGAGCTCCCTCTCCGAGGGGAGCTTCTCTCCGATGGCCAGCTTGCCCGAGAGGATGAGCTCCTCGAATCGGGCTATGAAGACATCTTTGAGCCTCGCGGCCTTGATCGGCTCGAAGAGCTCTTTCATTCTCCGGCCCCTCTCACAGCCCCATCTGCCGGCCGATGAGCTCTTTCATGATCTCGTTGGTGCCGGCGAATATCGGCTGGACCCGGGCGTCGAGGAAGGCCTTGCATACCGGGTACTCCATCATGTAGCCGTACCCGCCGTGGAGCTGGACCGCCCTGTCCGTGAGGCGCTTGAGCATGTCCGAGGCCCACCACTTGGCCATGAAGGTCTCCATGAGGATCGCCTCGCCCGCGGCGTGCTCGGCGATCAGGCGGTCCACGAAGACCCGCCCGATCTCGACCTCGGTCTTCATCTCGGCGAGCTGGAAGCGGTTGTGCTGAAACTTGGAGATGGGGCGGCCGAACTGTTCCCGCTCCTGGCAGTACCGGACCGTCAGTGCCAGGACCTCCTCGGCTCCGGCCGCCGCTGCGATGGCCACAATGAGCCTCTCCTGCTGGAGCTTCTGCATCAGGTACATGAATCCGCCCCCTTCATCGCCCAGGAGGTTGGCCACGGGGACGCGGCAGTCCTCGAACATCAGCTCTGCCGTGTCCTGGGCGTGCATCCCCATCTTCTCCAGGTTGCGGCCGCGGGTGAAGCCCGGGGCGTCCCGCTCGACCACGATCAGGGAGACCCCCGACTGGGGCGGGTCGGCCTTGGGATCGGTCTTGGCCGCCACCACGACGATGTCCGAGCAAATGCCGTTGCTGATGAAGGTCTTGGTCCCGTTGATCACGTACTCGTCGCCGTCGCGGACCGCCGTGGTCCGGAGCGAGGCCAGGTCGGTGCCGGCGTTCGGCTCGGTCATGGCCACGGCCAGGATCGCCTCCCCTGAGGCGCACTTCAGCAGCCACCGCTTCTTCTGCTCCTCGTTGCCGAACATGTAGATGTAGGGGGCGACCACGTCGCTGTGCAGCGAGATCACGAAGCCGTGGTTGTGGACGTACGCGCACTCTTCGGCGATGACCACCGAGTAGAGAAAGTCGGCTCCGCTCCCTCCGTACTCCTCGGGGAGCCAGGTACAGAGGAAGCCCTGGTCGCCCGCTTTTTTGTACAGCTCCCGGGGGACGATCCCGTCCTTCTCCCACTGTTCGTGATAAGGTACGACCTCCTTTTCGAGAAACTTCCGGAATGCCTCGCGAAAAATGTCGTGCTCTTCGGAAAAGATGCGGCGCTTCATCTGTGTCCTCCACGTTTTCGGTTATGGGTCTCCCCTGGCATCTCGGGCCCCAGGGCTGCATTCTGCCGGCTGTTGGTATTACCACCAGCCATAATAAGAAAAACAGGTGTTCTTGTCAAGTGCGGCCCTCTGGATCGCTGAATCTCTCAAGGTCGTTGACACCTGATTTTCCATTCTCTTAGACTAGAATCCTTGTGGAGAGCTGCCATCGTGGAGCTTATAAAAAAGATTTTTTCACCACAGAGGACACAGAGGTCACAGAGAGAGAATGAATGTGAACAAACTCTTTCTTTCTCTGTGACCTCTGTGGTGAATTTATATAACGTAATGGTTGAAATGTCAGAAAACAGAAGTTCACACGAGGGGCGATAAGGTTAGAAAGAAGATGGTGTTCAGAAAAACAGAGAGGTGGACAGCGGCCTTGCTCGCCGGTCTCTGGCTGGCCGCGGGCTTCGGGTGTCACCACTCGGAGAGCGACCCGGGACGCGACGCGGAAGATCCCGAGGGCCGCTCCCTGTTCGTGGAGGGGTGCCCGGTCTCCGGGCTTGCCCGGGCCGCCCTGATCGAGCGCCCCGACCTCGGGATGCTCGGCCCCCAGGCCCTCGGGGAAGAGGGGGATTTCCTCCTCATGAACGACGAGTCGGCCTTCATCGTGACCAGCCCGGATGATGTGGACGCATACTGGTACTACGGGGGAATCCTGGTCGACGCGGTGGCCCTGGACGGCTGCAGGCAGGCGGGCCCGGAGCGGTATGAGGAGTTTCTGCCGCTTGTCGCACAGGTGAATCTTCTGGAGTTCCTCGAAGAGTTCGACCTCGGGGCCGTCACGATCCGGGGATTCCGGGGCGAGCGGGCCGAGGTCCTCAGCGACGGCTCCGATGGCGGGGACGCCGTGGTCCGGGTCCACGGCACCGACGACACCTTCTGGCTCATCGAGTACACGCTTGTGGCGGCGGCCTTCTCACTGGGCGCTCCCAGGCCGCCCAGCAGCCCCCTCGGCCTGGATATATTCATCGACTATATCCTGCCTCCGGACTCTCCGGTACTCCGGATCGAGGTTCATTACCGGAACCGGGAAGGGCGGCCCCAGGCGGTCGTCCCGGCCACGGCCCACCTCTTCGGCCCGACCACGGACGTCTACTTCAGCAGCCTGACCGGTCTCTCCTTGGCCGACTACTACTTCCATGTGGGGATCCCGTGGATCACCTCTGCCTCCCCGACGGGCGACGGCTCGCTGACCTTCGCCATGGAGGGGGCGACCCTCATGGGCACCTCCATATCCGGGGTTTTCGCCGCCTTCGATATAGCGAGGGGGCTCCTCCCCCTGCGGCTCGGCCCGGCCGGGAGCGCCGGAGACACGGCGAGCGTCACCTACTTCATGAGCGTGGGCATCACCGACGGCGTCTCCTCTGAGATCCCCCTTCAGAACGCGCGGCCCCGGGCGTTTCCCTGGGCGCCCTGTGAGCTCCTCCCCTTCGCCGGGCGGGCCGTCGATGCCGGGACGGGTGAGCCCATATCCGGTGCCGAGCTCGAGGTCCAGGTCAAGGACCTCGACGGCAGCTGGCGGCCCCTGCACCGCTTCCGGACCAACGCGGCCGGGGCCTTCGGCGGCGCCGTGGCCGACTTCGGCTCCCCGGATACGGAGTACCGGCTCACGGGCCGCGTCGACGGCCGGCCGGCCCCGGAGCCGATCCCCTTCACGACCGCGGACATCCCGCGCCCGACCGTCGCTTTTGAGCCGGGCGGTGTGCTCGCCCACGAAGTCCGCAACTGGCAGGGCCGCCCCATGCCGGCCCTCATCACCCTGTGGCAGGATGGGAGCCGGACCCACAGGATCCTTTCCGAAGGGATCGGCGAGGCCCCGGTTCCCCCCGGGACCTACGAGGTGAGCGTGACCCGGGGCTACGAGTACAAGACCTTTCACGAATCGGTCACGATCGAGCCCTCGGTTCCGACGCCGCTTCGCGTCCGGCTCGACCGGGTCGTCGACACAACGGATTTCCTCTCCATGGACGGACACATGCACGCCGCCCCGAGCCCGGACAGCCAGGTCTCGATTCCGGACCGGATCCGGACTGCCGCGGCCGCGGGGCTCGATGTGGCCATGAGCACCGACCACGAATACATCGGGAGCTGGCAGAGCGGCATCGACGAGACCGGGCTCGACGACTGGGTCGCCACGGTAACCGGACTCGAGCTCACGGCCCACCCCGAGCACGTCAACCTCTACTCCGTGGAGCCGCAGTTCGATGTGGACGGGCGCGGGAACTTTGTCCGGTGGTACGGGCTCGACATCGCCGAGATCTACGCCGCCGCCAGGGAGCGCGGGGC
Source organism: uncultured Thermodesulfobacteriota bacterium (assembly GCA_964522545.1). GTDB lineage: Bacteria > Desulfobacterota > DSWW01 > CAZFWM01 > CAZFWM01 > CAZFWM01. The sequence goes on along the minus strand of CAZFWM010000019.1, from coordinate 18,822 downwards.
CGGGGTCGTCACGCTCAACCACCCCAACTACATGCGGCTCGTCGGCTACGACCGGCTCACCGGCACGGCCCTGCTGGACGATCCCACGGACCTCGGCCTCGCGGCCGGGGCCGAGCTCTGGAGCTGGAATTTTGACGCCATCGAGTACATGAACGGCCACCGCAGTCCCTTCGACGTTCCGGGCGGGAACGGGTATTTCGACGACTGGATGAGCTTTCACAACTTCGGTCATGCCATCACCGCCATGGGGACGAGCGACATTCACGGGATGGACCATCCGGGCGAGCCGCGGACCTACTTTGCCTCCTCCACGGACAATCCGCGCCGGACCGACGAGTCCGAGCTCGTCGCTTCGCTCCTCGCCGGGCGTGCCCTGGTGAGCGCCGGGGCCTTTGCCCGGGTGGAGATCAACGGAGCGGCCGATATGGGCGATCTCATGACGGACGGGGACGGCTCGGTCGACCTGGCGGTCCATATCGAGGCCCTTCCCGAGATCGACGTCACCCACTTCCTCGTCTTTGTAAACTGCGACGAGGCCTTGAAGGTGGCCGCCTCGGATCCCGGCGGGATCGTCAAGTATGACGGAGACCTGGCGGTGCCTGTCTCGCAGGACGCCCACATCGTGGTGGCCGGCTTCGGCTCGAATCGCCTGCCCCGGGGGCTCAGCCAGTACGACCCCAACCATGTGCCGCGGTTCACCACGAACCCGATCTACGTCGACGTCGATGGGAACGGGATCTTCGATCCGCCCGGAGGCAAGACCTGCACCTACGACCTGGACCCTCCACTGTAGTCCGGTCGGATGGAGAATCCAATCGCAGAAAAACGCCGGCCCGCGCATGACCTTGATGATGCCGGGGGCCTGTTTGCCCGCACGCTTGCGGATCCCCGCCTTCATCGAGTCCTGGTCGTCCTGGGCCTTTTCGTCCTGCCCCTGCTCTACTTGACGAAGCAGGCCCTCATTGATCCGGAGATCCCTTTTCTTCCCCCCTCCATCCGTGCGGGCTGGGCCCTTCACTCGGATCAGGATATCAAGAACCCCAGGGATGCCGAGTTCACCCGCGATTTCACGCTTGCGAGCCTCCCCGAGCGAATGGAGCTGAGGTGCCGGGCCTTCAAAACGATGCGTCTCACTCTGAACGGCCGGGAGCTCTCTCCATGCCGGCCCGGCTCGAGCTGGAAAAAGCCGAGCACCTTCGACCTGGCCCCTCATCTGCGCACAGGAGAGAACCATCTCTGCATACGGGTCGGCAATGATGGGGCAATTCCCGCGCTGCTCGTGGAGGCCCCCTGGTTCCTGCGGACGAGGGACGCCTGGAGAGTCGCCCTGGAGCCGGAATTCAACAAGTTGCGGCCTGCGGTGTCCCCCGTCGACCGCGCTCCGAGGCCGGGGCCTCTCCAGACATGGAAGGGGTGGAAGTGGGCAAAGTGGCTCATTGTGGCATGGCTGGCGGGAATCACGGGGGTGGCGATAGGATCTTTCGTCCACAATTTTCAGGAGCCTCGGCCGCAGTCGGGGTCTCGGAAGGCCCATTCCCGATGGGTGCGGGTAGGATTTCCCATCGTGGTGCTGAGCGTGTGCCTCTGGCTGAACCTGACGAACACGGCCCGCTACCATTATTCGCGTTCTCTCTTCGATATGTGGGGGCATGTGGACTACGTAAAGCGCATCGCCTATACGTGGGCACCCCCTGTCGCAACGGATGGATGGCAGACGTACAATCCCCCTCTGTACTATTACGGTGCCGGGATCGCGTTCTCGCTCTTTGGCGGGCATGACGATGACGAGCGAGGCCTGAAGGGGACGCAGTATTTCGGGTGCCTGGTGGGCGTGGCTCTCGCAGTGTTCACCTGGCTCTTTGCCCGGCGTCTCTTTCCCGACCGACCGTCCGCCCAGTGGGGGGCACTCGGATTCGCGTCATTCCTGCCGATGAGCCTCTACATGAATCCCGCCGTGACGAACGAGGCATTTTCAGCCACGGTCATTGCGGGTGCCCTCTACGGTTTCGTGTGCTGGGGAAGCGAGGCGCACATCTCGGTGCGGAGGGCGGCGATCCTGGGGGCCCTGGCAGGGCTTGCCTTGCTGTCGAGGTTTACGGGTCTGTTCGTATTCGCGGCGGGGGCCGTGGCCCTTGCATTGAGGGCCATGTCCGCCGGCCGCACCCGGGGCTGGCTCCCGGTGGCGGCTTTTCTCGGGGCCTGTCTTCTCGTGTGCGGCTGGTACTACGGTCGAAACGTGATGATTTTCGGCCATCCCTTTGTCGGGAACTGGGACCATCTCGGCTCTGAATTGATAGACAACCCCGGCTACCGGTCGCTGGGATCCTACCTCGGCTTCGGATCCGTCTTCTTTCACCATCCGGAGCGTGCACGGTGGACGACGTGGCTGGACGGACACTACGCCACCATGTGGGCAGACGGGCAGTACCAATTCTTCGAGGAAAGAAACACGCACGCCCATTTCTGGCTCGGGATCATGCTCGTTCTCGCCGCGCTGCCCACGCTGGCCATCGCCATGGGCCTGATACGCACACTTGTCTCCGCCTTTCGACGTCCTGCGCTCAACGTGGATTTCCTCTTTGCCGCCGTGTCGATGTGGACATGGACGTCCGTTATCTCGTTTACTATGATGATTCCCGCCTATTCGACCCTGAAGGGGTTCTACTTTCTCTCGCTGGTGCCGATCCTCGGCGTCTATCTGGTCCGCGGACGCAGAGTCCTCCACGCGCGCCTGCGGTGGGCCCGGTGGGTGCTGGACGGGACGCTGTGGCTTTTTTGCGTGCTTGCCGTGTGGATCTATCGATATTCCGGGTAGCCCGCGCGGCCTGAGAGAGAATCACGGACAATGACGAAGATTGCATTCCTGCAAACCGAATATGAAGACAAATTGGGTGTTCTGGGCCTCGTTGCCTATGTAAAGGCCAATGGTCACTCAGCTGAAATCTTCATCGAGCGGCGGGGGTGGCTTGATGAAGTAAAAGCATTTCAGCCGGACATCCTGGGATTCTCGTGCCTGACCGGGGGGCACCTCTGGGTAGAATCCATGGTGGAAAAGATCAAAAAGCGCGAGAGATGGGATGTTCCTATTATTATCGGTGGCTCCCATCCCACCTTTTTCCCCAGGATGATCGAAGATCCGCACATAGATTTTATCTGTCGCGGTGAAGGAGAAGAGGCCCTGAGAGAGCTTCTGGACACGATGGAACAGGGCGGGGATGTGACGTCGATCCCGAATATCTGGATGAAAAAAGAGGGTCGTATCATAGAGAACGGGGTCCGGGGCTTGATAGAGAACCTGGACCTTCTGCCCATCCCGGACCGGTCGCACTATGGGAAGTACCCGTTCCTGAAAAAGAATCCCCACAAGAGAATCATCGCTTCCCGCGGGTGCCCGTTCAACTGTACGTACTGCTATAATAATGCATTCAAAGCTCTTTACAGAGACCAAAAGAAAATAGTGAGAAGGAGGTCCGTCGAGAATGTAATGCAGGAGATTCTCTTGTTGCAGGAGGGTGGCGGGTGGAAAACATTGGAATTCGTGGATGATGCTTTTCTCGGGGACAAGAAATGGTTTCTCCGCTTTGCAGAGGAATACCCGAAGAAGGCAGACCATCCGTATACTTGTTTTGCCATCGCCACCAATATCGATGAGGAAGTGGCAGAAGCCCTGAAGCAATCGAATTGCAAATGCGTTGAATTCGGCATCGAGGCGGGAAATGAAAAAATCCGCAGAGAAATGTACAAAAAGAGAGTGACCGATCGGGATATTCTGAACGCGGCGGAGATGCTTCACGCGAAAGGAGTCAAGTTTCTCACGTTCAACATGGTGGGAGCACCTTTCGAGACCCTCGAAGAGATGGGAGAGACGATCCGCCTCAACCAGAAGATCAAGACCGATTACCCGTGGTGTTCCATCATGCAGCCCTATCCGGGAACGAAGATATTCGATTATTGTATCGAAAAAGGCCTGATCGACAGTGCGGCGGATTTTACATCATTCACGTATTTCGAAAAAAGTGTCCTGAACCAGGACACCGCCCCCTATGTTGCAAACGTACAGAAGCTTTTCTTCCTGTTTTCAAAGTATCCGATGCTGAACGTGTTTTATGAATCCATCGTAAAACTACCATTGACGCGGATGTTCACGCTGGTGTTCTATTTGACCTATGCGTACTCGCTCAAGAGACGCTACAGCATCAGCCTCCGCCACTTGTGGCTCTACCGGGCCAAGCTCAAAGCGACGGAAAAGCTGTTGGCCAAGAGAAAAATGAATTGATGGGGACCCTGGATTATCTGAAATTCGGGAAGAGGGTTTTCTTTAAAAGAGGCTCGTCTCCTCTCTATCTCGTCCTCTTTGTCACGGATCGATGCAATGCCCGGTGCAAACACTGCCTTCTGGCGGATGGAGTTCACAACCCGGACAAAAGCTCTGAGCTTACCTTAGAGGAAATTGAAAAGCTCAGTGTGCAGATGGAGCCCCTGTTGTTTCTCCTGCCGACAGGGGGTGAGCCTTTTCTCAGAAATGACCTTGGAGACATCATCGCCCTGTTTCATAAAAACACCAGAGTGAGAAACGTGGGAATTCCCACGAACGGCTTTTTCACGGAAAGGATAATCGAGACCGTACACTCTATATTGGAGACCTGTCCCGATCTCGATCTGGGAATCGATGTATCCATAGACGGCATCGGAGAGAAGCACGATGAAATACGAGGCGTGCCCGGCCTGTTCGACAAGGCGGTGGCCACATACAGAGAGCTGAGGAAACTGGAAAGCCTTTATCCGAAGTTCAATGTCAATATCGAGACCACCGTCTCCTCCTACAACGATAAAGACCTCTCGGAAAATTATCGCTATTTTGTGGATGAATTAAAGGCGCATACCATCTTTACCCTGCTGACGCGAGACAAACCGAGGGATCCTGCCTCGAAGCGGTTTGACCCGGAAAATTACATTGAGTATGCCAGGGAAATGGAAGATTCGATCAAGAAGAGAATCCTCACAGGTTATTACAGCTTCCCTTTTTCGGATTTTATCAATGCCAAGCGCATAGTGAGGAGCAAGCTTATCGATAAAGTGGTTCGGGAGAATCGGTATCAAATACCTTGTTACGCCGGCCAGCTGGGGGGGGCCGTTTTTTCGAATGGAGATGTATATCCCTGTGAGCTGCACACAGGCCTGAAACTGGGGAACCTCCGGGACTATGACTATGATTTCAAGGCAATCTGGGAAAATGAGAAATCCAGAGAGGCAAGAAAAACCATTCGAGACGGAAAATGTTTTTGTACGTATGAATGCTTCCTGACGATCAATATACTGTTCAATCCATTTATGATGCCACACGTCCTGAAGGAATGGAGCAGACTTAAATGGGCAAAATTGAGGGGACGGAGCGAAAAGAAGGATGTATAAACGCAAAACGATCTCTGTGGTCATACCTTGCTTCAATGAAGAGGAAGGGCTGCGATATCTTCTGCCGAAGATGCCGCGGTTCGTGGACGAAGTGCTCATAATTGACAATGGATCCACGGACGATACGGCCGATATCGCGCGGGAGATGGGGGCCCGCGTCGTGGAAGAGAGAAAAAGAGGCTATGGGAGCGCCTACAAATGCGGCTTTCAGCACGCAAAAGGGGATATTATCATTACCATGGATGGTGACGGGACGTATCCTCCCGAAAGCATTAGTCTGCTGCTCTATATTTTCTTTGCGGAAAAGGTGGATTTCATTTCGGCAAGGAGATGGCGCCTGAAAACGAACGAAGACAAGAGCCCTGTTCGGCTCTTCGGAAATTTCGTTCTCAGCTTCTCCATGGCCGCCCTGTTTTTCTGTTATGTCGTGGACTCTCAATCCGGGATGTGGGTTTTCAAGAGGGAGCTGTTGGACTTGTTCAAATTGACGAGCGACGGCATGGCGTTGTCCGAAGAGATCAAGATCGAGGCCTTCTGCAATAAAGGTATCAGGTCCCTGGAAGTTCCGATCTATTATGGCGGCCGCATCGGGAAGAGCAAGCTCAATCTATGGAGGGACGGCTTTATGAATCTTCTTTTTCTCTTCAGGAAGAGGGCAGGGCTCCTTTGATGGCCAACCCTGAGATTTCCGTAATTATTCCTGTAAAGAACGGTGGAATGATCTTTGAGAAATGCCTGTTGAAAATAAGGCAATCCCAAGGGGCAAGCCATGAAATTATCGTTGTCGATGACGGATCCACCGATGATTCCGTGGAGATTGCGCAACGGCATTCCTGCCGCCTTGTCAGCCTTCCCGATTCCTCGGGTCCTTCCCATGCAAGAAACACCGGGGCGAAGATTGCATCGGGGGACGTCCTTTTTTTCATCGATTCGGACATCATCATTCCCCGCGACACTCTCCGGAAGATCAGCGGCATTTTTCGAGAGAGCGGAACAGACGCCATGACCGGAGTCCTGGCCGAAGGAATACCGTACGATAATTTCAGCAGCCAGTACAAGAATCTCTGGATGCGGTACAGCTATCTGAATATGCCGGAAAAAGTCGCGCTCTTCTACACAAGCGTGGCTGCCATACGAAGGGAGATTTTTTTAAAGGTCGGTGGATTCGATACCGGCTACTCCATGCCGAGCGTCGAAGATACGGATTTTGGAAGAAAGCTCGAGGCCATGGGCTTTTCGGTCCATTTGCGGAGGAGCCTGGAAGTCGAGCATCACAAGCACTACTCTCTTCCCGCCCTGATAAAGACCGATTGTTATCGCTCGTCAAGTATGGTGAAGCTGGCCATGAGAGATGGGCTGAAAAATTTTTTCAAGGGTGGAAACAGGACATCGGTACGAACCTCATTTATTGTAGGAGTCTTGGTATACTCCTTCGCCTTGATTTGCATCCCCGCCGGATTTGCCCTCCCTTCCGTGAAGAGTAGCTGCCTGTTTCTCTCGGCAATTTTTATCATTACTGCCGTACTTTTGAACAGCCATTATTTGTATTGGTTGAAAAAGCAAAAAGGCGGGTGGTTTTTCTTGAAATCGCTTTTTTTCATATTGATTGACATTCCCGTTGTGATTATCGGAATCCTATTTGGAATCGCTGGATTTTTTAGGGGGCAGGAATATTGATGCGATCAATGTTCCTGCCCCATGATATGACGGACGTGCCCCCCCCTCGATCGCAAAGCCACGCCCAAGACTAAATCCCCGTGTCGACCCAAACGAGCTTGGTTGCCTGGGGGCCGCCCGTTGTGAACAGGCCGGTGTAGATTCCCACTAAACCCATACCGGGCAGGGGTAATGAAACGGGTATTTTCAATGGGGGATCGAGGACCGGAAGCGGAAGGCGTGATCGATGGCCTCCACGAGAAAGAGGGCCTGCGCGGTCGGTCGGTTCGCCGGAAACCATGTGTAGCTCCCCGAATCGGGCAGGCCTTCCGCCACCAGGCTGTACGGATCCTGTTGGTCGAGAGAGAGATAGAGGTTGACGCCGGAAATGCCGCTGGCGTCGTCCGCGATCCACTCGACGGTGGTTGAATGGTTCGCCGTAAGTGTCTCTCCCCCGTTCGGGGTGATGACGGTCACGTCCGGGGGGGTCGTGTCGCCGCCGCTCAGAGGGACCAGATGATCCTGGATGTCGGCCAGGTTCACCGCACTCACGCTCCCCACGAGGGCGGGCGTAAGGCCGGGAAAGGTGGGCGTGTTCGGGTAGCTGAAGACATCGGTGACCTCGGTGAAGGTGGTGAACCCGTCCCCGTCGGGATCCTCGAACTGGATGGAGAGGGCCGCGTCCCTTCGACCTTCGAGCGTGGAGGGAAAACCCGACAGCGCCTGGTCAAGACTCTCTCCAAAAGGGTTTTTCGTGCCCCCTCCGGTAAAATCGAAGTGACAGACACCGCAGTGATCCGCCTGGCTGGGCACTGAGACGAGTACGGTGCCCTCGGCACTCGGAAAGGCGGCCTGGAAGCCATCGCGGATCGGTTTCTTCGCCTGGGCCTCCTGGCGGATGCCCACCAGGATCATGGCGGCCGCGGCTGCGACGTAGGCGGCTCTTAAAAGATGATCTTTTCTTCGATTCTGTGCCATAGGTATCTCCTTATCCAAGGATTTATCCGGAAACATGGATCAGAATGATCGCAAACAGGAAGATTGACGAAGACCCTGACAAGAAGGCATTGAACGATTTACTGGTTTGATGATCCGGGAGTGTACATCGAAATCAATCTTGTTCAATTGTAGTGCATTTCAACGGATCAAGGCTAGGGGGGGCAAGGTAGTAAAAGTACGTGATTGTCTATCCGTAACACTACCTAGTTCATGTCCGGAAGTTGTCAACTGTTTGCAATTACAAGATTCCTCACTACGTTCGGAATGACATGCCGGCAATATTCACTTGTAGCTCGGACGCACGGGATCCCGGGAATGTCTTGGATTGTCTTAGTGTGGAGGAGAGATAGTAGAGGAGAGAGCGTTCATGAACGGGGAGCGGAACAGCTGCTCCCTGCCCATAAGAGATTGTACGATATCGTCGCTAATTCGAAGCTCAGCTTGCCACGCCGACCGACTGCAGCCCGGCCATGCCGGAGACCCCGAATCGCGCGACCTGGTGAAGCTGATCGTGCCTTATGAGCCGGGGCTTTATGAATAGCTTTTTTTTGTTTGGGAAGTTCCGGTTTTTCCTAAATCCTTTCCAATTGCCTGTCTTTCTTCCAACCATTTCCGCTAACCTCCGGGTTGAGGATTTCGTTGAGCAGACGTTATTTCTAACTAGTTGGAGCTAGATGGCTTCTTTAAATATAATTCAACATTCTCACAATTTAGTAATCTTGTCAAGAAAAACAAGAAAAAAATAGAAAAATCGGAAATAGAAGGAGGCCCGCCCCTGGCTTGAGCATCGGAGCGGGCCTCTGTACTTGATTCCAATCCGGCCTTGCCGGGGGGGGCAGCCTCAGTAGGTCTTGGTCAGCGAGACCGTCTCGCTCGTGCTCTCCATATCCCCTGACCGGCTGTAGTGGTTGACGCTCCCCTCGCCGCCGAGCTGGACCAGCACGTAGTGTCCGACGAACTCGTATCTCAGGCTGTAGGTGAAACCGCCCGAATTGGAAAAATATCCGTCCATGGAGAACTCGGCCGAGCCCGAGACGGGATCGTAGCTGAAGTCCCTGTTCCGGACCATGATCTCCCGCATGTACCGGCCGTCGTGGGACGAACAGGCCGGGATCGGGTCGTTCAGGGTGAACTCGAAGCCCTGCCATCCCACGAATCCCATGGAGTAGAGCACATCGTTCTCGCCATTGATGGTGACCCGGGGCACGGCCGGGTCGATCTCGTAGGCGTGGGGTTGGTTCGGCTGGATGGCGGGCGGGCAGTGCTCGTAGGTGACGGTGTAGCCGTCGGTCCATTCCGTGAAGGCACCCAGGGTGGTCCCGATGACCGTGTAGTAGACGCGCACCGTGTAGCCGTAGTCGCCCTCCGGGCCGTACTGGTTCGGCCGGTCCGGGACCTCCCCGGCGTCGAGCTTGAACCAGACGTCGAAGTTCAGGTCCTCGCTCGCGGGATCGAAGACGATGTTGTCGATCTCGACGCCCACCCCGCTGGTGGTGTACCCGTCCTCCGGCTCCGTGGTGTAGAAGCGGAAGCCCCTGAGGATCACGGTGTACTTGAAAAGATGGTCCATCCCGAGATCCAGGAGGTCGAGCGCCACAGACGTGGAGCCGCTGAGGCCGCCGACGTCGATGCTGCCCTCGAGGGTCATCTCCGGGGTGTAGCCGTGGTGGAACTTGTGGAAGACCGAGTCGAGCTCCGGGTTGACCGCCCCGTAATAGAGGCGGAAATCGGCCGAATCCGTGGGGCCCCAATCCCCCCCCTTCAGCCTAAGGTTCCCGTCGGCAGTGAGGGTCTCCGTGGTTCCGTCGAAGGCGATGTCGGAGAGCCAGGCGCCCAGATTGCCGATGCGGTGCGGTTCGTTGGACCAGCTGAAATTGAAGCCGTTGAAGAAGAAGGTCGCCACCTCCGTCCTCTCTTCCAGCTCGCAGCTGATGATCGACGAGATGCCGATACAGGCCAGGAGCCCCATGACGACGATCAGGTGCCGGCTGCTTTTCTTTCCATGTCTCTTCATGATCCCATCCTCCTTTCAATGGTTGGATCCGATTCATAGGATCCGGGTCATGTTTTGGAACGCTTTAAAGTGAGCGCCCACTAACCTGTCTATTTAGATTAGACAACCTGCAGGGGAAAACGTGACATGGATGTATATACGCATTAAAGATGTCAAAAAAAATCGGAAGTTTTTCTTTTCGCGAGGGGATGTTTTGGGATTTCTTATCGTATATTAAATAAGATGCTAAAAGAGCGATGGGCGCTCTTTTGGAAATCTTTTTACAGAACTGTTGATCAAAGAGGAAGTTCCTATGCAAAGAGGAACGGATACTGTACCACCATTCATTCGCTCCACCCGAAGCTTTATTGTCATGGGGCTCATAATTGTGGGGTTGAGTCAATGCAATGGGAATGGGGCTACAGTTCCATCCGACAGCCCCAACTTTATTTTCATACTAACGGATGACCAAGGGTGGAACGGCACGTCAGCCCACATGGATGGATCACGACCTGATTCCCGGTCCTATTATTACGAGACGCCCCAACTGGAGCGACTGGTGGATTCAGGTATGCGGTTTTCCAGCGGGTATTCGCCCTCACCGATCTGCACCCCCTCGCGACGGAGCATCCAATTCGGCCAAACGCCGGCCCGCCAGCGGGGAACGCAATTTGAAAGTGACTTCGAACCGAAGGGCAAGCTCTCCATTCCTCTCATGCTCAAATCGATCGATCCCAATTATGTTGCGGCCCACTTTGGCAAGTGGGGAAAAGACATGGGCGCCACACCCGAAGAGGTCGGCTATGATGAGAGCGACGGTCCGACCACGAACAAAGAAGGTGGGATCAGCAATATTTTACTGAGATGGTTCATATGGAAGGAAAGTGAGGATCCCAAACGGATGTTCAGCCTTACCGCACGGGCGCTCTGTTTCATGGAACAGCAGGCGAAAAGCGGTCGTCCATTTTTTCTGCAAATATCTCATTATGCCACCCATTTGGATATGGAGGCGCGCCCGGAGACCGTTAAAAAATACAAACGCAAAATAAAAGGCACGCTGCACCGAATCCCCGCCTTTGCAGCCATGACCCAGGACATGGACGAAGCCGTCGGACAGGTTCTCGACAAAATGGATAAATTGGGAATCCGGGACAATACCTACATCCTTTTCATGGCCGACAATGGGGCCGTCGGCTGGATCCCTCCGAATCCGAGGAAACACTATGCCGATCCGACCACCTTGGATGGTTCGAGCATGAACCATCCGCTGCGAAGCGGTAAGTGGACGCTTTACGAAGGCGGTCTGCGGGTGCCCTTTATCGTTTCCGGCCCCGGGATCCAGCCCGGATCCCGTTGCGATGTCCCTGTGGCCGGCTGGGACCTGTTGCCGACTCTGAGTGATCTGGCCGGCAATCCTGCGTCCCTGCCGGGCAATCTGGACGGTGGCAGTTTCAGGATTCCCCTGGAAAACGCAGGCAGAGGAGATGTCTCTCGCTCGACTAACGGGTTCATGTTCCATTCCCCCTTTACGGATCCATCCCATTCAGCCATTCGTGTAGACGACTATAAACTGGTCAAATTTTGGGAGACCGACGAACTTGAATTATACAACTTGCGGGAAGATATCGGAGAAACAGAAAACCTGGCCCAGGCAATGCCGGGGAAAACGGAAGCTCTGCATCAGCAATTACTGAATTACCTGACGTCAGTCGGGGCGAACTTGCCATCGGATATCGAAGAGGGGGGTAAGTACTGAGGCGATGAATCGCGCCCCTACAGGTGACGTCTTCGAACCAGGACGACCGGCATGACGATCAGTAAGACCATGGTGAGGAGAGAGACTTCACCTGCACCGACCGAGCCGCAGAGAGGGCCCATCTGCGCTTCGACAGGGCCGTGGGTGGTGGTCCTGCCGTAGATGTCCACGTCTTCCAGCTTGTAGAAGTACCTCGGTTCGCCTCCCGGGTCCCGGTCCAGATAGCTGTACTCGGCCCCGGAGGTCGGCCCGCCGCGAGCCGGGATGAGGGAGGGATTGATCTTCAGGTACTCGCCCCCGGCCGAGTCGCTTCGCCACAGATGGAACCCCGCCGCATCGATCTCCGAGGCGGTCCGCCAGCTCAGGGTGACCGTTCCGTTGCCCGCTTCGCCCTCGAAGGAGACGAGCTCGACCCGGGTGGCATCCGTGAGGAGTAGATAGGGTGTGTAAGAGCCCGGATCTTCCTTGGAATAGAAATACCTCGTGTCGCCCCAGTAGGAGCTCTCGTTGACGATCTTGATGACCCAGCCGAAATTCTCCGAGGGATTGGCCAGAAAATAATCGACGTCCGTGGTCACGTCCCAGGAGTACCACCCGAAATCCGCCGGGAACGGCCCCAGAGTCTGCGTGCCCACAGGAGAGCCGGCGAAGTCGCCCCCTGCGGCGGTCCAGTCGTCCCCGGCCCTGTACCGGTTCCACGTGACCTCGCCCTCGACCCAGTCCCTGGCCGGATCGATCCGGTGGGCTCCCACGGTCAGTGTGTTCGGCCCCGAGGTAAAGTAGTAGTAGAGAAAGAGATAGGCACGGTCGAAGGCCGTGACCCCGTCCAGGTCGAACCGGATCATGCCTCTCCGGTCCCAGCTGCCTTGGTAGCCCCTGATCTCGATAAAGGTGTCGCCGCCGAAGTTCGTGGCGGGTATGTCCTGTTTCATGGATGAATCGGCCGTGGGGTACCGGGTGATGTCCGCCGCCCGGCCGGAGGGGACGCAGAACAAAGTGGAGACAAGGAAAATGCACATTATGTGGATGACCGTATTACGTGCCATTTGCGTTCTCCTTTACAGTGAGCCGTCCGCGAATAGAAATGGACATCCCCCTTTTGAGGATAAATACAAATATTACTGGGCGATCTCGGTTATTCTTATCGTCATGACACCGCTGAATCCATACGCGGAATGATCTCCGCGACTGTAGTTGAAGTAGCAGGTTCCACTGCCGCCCGCTTCTCTGCGATACTTGAATCCATAAGTGTAGGTCGTGCCGGCCGCCAGGCCGGTGTCCTGCGCAACCATGTATACATTCTGCAGGTCGTTGATATCATACCCATTGTTGGGACGGCTGACGTAGCTCGTTCTCTGTCTAACTCCATTCGGGGGGCCCACGCCGACCAACGTTTCAGAACCAGCGATATTTCTCACGAGCTGCATATGAAAAACAGTATTTGTTGCCATGTCGGTATTGATCGAAAAGTTGTATTCTACCAAGATTTTGCTATTGGCGAATTTCGGGATTATGCTGACTCGATAATCCGTGTGCGCTTCCGTGAATGAGGTGACATTCAGAGACGTTGTCGCTACGGACGTCCTTACGACTGTCTGCACCACGGTGCCGGGAGCGCTGTCGGATTGACCCGCCCTCAGAGCATACGGCACAGAGGTGAATTTTCGCCGTGGTGTGAGCATGGTCCCCTCAACGATCACCTGGAGCCACAGGGAATCATAGTCCGTCGGAATCGGGTTCAAGGCAGTGCCGAGATAGGCTATGTAGACCCCCTGGCTGTTCGGCGTCACCCCCTGGGTCTCGGACCAGACACTCGATCCCCCGGTGGCATTTTCATAGAGCTGGAAGGTGACGGTCGTCGTCGTCGTCACAGGCTGCCCGCTTTTGACGAGCCTGCCCATGAAAGAGATCTCGTCGGGCACTTCGGCCAGGGCGGATGCGCTCATCAGGAAAAGGATACTTATGGCCAGTATGATCGGTTTCGCCTTCATGATGTTTTCCTCCTATAATACGGGCGGCCCGCGGCCGCCGTCATGATGGCATTCCGCAAGAGTCCGCGGGTATGGCCCGCCTTAGCGGCCAAGAGCCACTCCAACAAAGCAAGTCGAAGCTTGTCCCGTGTGGGCACGGATCATGGCGTGCCCGTCGATGATCGGTTTGGTCGAGAGCGATTTGTAGCTCTGCCCCCCGTCGACCGACACGTAGGAATGGCCCGCACCTGAGAGGTCGATCCCGATGGTGTAGTTCCTCGCCGCCGTGTTGACCACGGCCACGAAAAAGGCCGCCCCGGGAACCTCACCCGCATTGAGCGCCGGACATCCGCCCGCCGCCACCTCCTGGAAACCTCCGCCGCCCAGCACCACCGCCGTGCGCCACACCTCCATGGATGGCTCCGGCACGGAGGCCAGGCCGCTTGGGTCTTCGTAAATGATCACCTCGGCCGCATCCCCGGCCGCGGCCCCGCTCGTGTAGAAGCTGATCTTGCTCAGCGTGATTTTGCTCACCGTGGCAAAACGATTTGCCAGGACGACTTTCCCCGTGTCCGAACCCGCGTGGATCTCGGTCGTCCCGTCGTCCACGTAGAAGATGTCCTGGGTCTCCTGGACCTCGGCCCCTTCCGTGGGGGAGCCCGCCTGGAGCTCGAGCCGGCCCGCCCACGCCTTGCCCTTGGTCCCGCCCAGGTAGCAGTCCACCCAGAAATCGAAGGTAATTTCCAGGGGATCGTCGAATCCCCAGACCTTCGAGATTCTATCCCCGGCCGGGAAGGTCGTGCCCACCACGCCCGGAGTGTGGGGGTCGGTGGTGCTGTAGGTCCAGCGCGTGTCTCCCGCCAGCCCCGTCCCTTCGGCCGGGGGTACGATCGCCGTGACCCCGGCGGTGAGGCTGGTGAGCTCGGCCCGGACCGGGAGCGACAGGGCCGAGGCCGATTGATTCTCGATGGTAATGTAATCCCAGTAGCGATGCAGCACCGGATCATAATTCGGGTAGCCGGGTGTGAGGGCCGGGGAGCAGGTCGGGCAGCTTCCGGAGCTGCTCCGGGCCCGGATGTTGGAGTTGATGGTCCCCTCGCTCTCGTGGTAGAGGGCGCCGCCGCCGCTCCAGTACTCGCCCCCCTGCATGTCCCCGGAGCCGGTCTGGCCGGCGGTGACGTCCATGGAGTAGTCGCCGCCGGTCATCTCTCCGCCCCCTGTGCCGAGGTCGCTGAAGGAGATCTCGTAGTCCCCGCCGGTCATCTGGGCCTGGGCGGCCGCGCAGAATAGAAATAAGACCACCCATACCAGACATCCAATGGTACGCCCCTTTTTATTCATGATTGCCTCCTTTGGAAGATCCGATGTATCTCCCATCATTAGGCCCTGTCGGGCTCGATGCCGGGGTTTTGATGATGGTCCCTGCTTAAAAACAGGGAGAACAATTTCCACTCGGCGTTGGCGCGCCATCACAGGTTCCAATGGTCCCATTCGACTTGATACATAAAATCTTACCAGTCCCATCTTGTGCAACTGCAGTAGAAAATCTTACTTCACCGTGGACATCCAATGATGCCGTTGGACCTGCCGTCCCGATGCCGAGGTAGCCGTCACTATCAAGAACCATCTCGATACCCCCACCGGAGTTTCTAAAATTCAAGTCAACATTTGCAGATTGTTTTCTTATATCAGAACCGGATCCATCTCCGATGAATACCGTGCCGGATACAGCGATTCCACCATTAACCGTGAGTTTCTGAGCTCCCGTGGTGCCGATGCCCACCTTGCCGTCGATCGTTACATCTCCACTGACATCGAGATTTGGTAGAGTCCCCACATCATCGGATTTATCCGCCCTCAGGGCAAAAGGCGTGGAGGTGAGCTTCCTCCGCGGGTTGAGGACGGTGCTCACCACCGTCACCTGGATCCAGAGGGTATCGTTGTCCGTGGGGAGGGGATTCAGGGCGGATCCGAGATAGGCCACGTACACGCCCTGGCCGTTCGGGGTGACGATCTGGGTGTCCGACCAGACGCTGGAGCCGCCGGTCGCATTCAGGTAGAGCTCGAAGGTCATGCTCGTGGGCGAGGTCACTGGGCTTCCGCTATGAACGAGCCTGCCCATGAAGGTGATCTCCTCCGGCACCCCGGCCATGGCCACGGCGCTCATCAGAAAAAACAGGCCCACGGTCAAAGCGATCGATTTCGTCTTCATGATTGGCTCCTTGTTAGCTGTTTCGGTCCTGTACGGGAGCCGCTCCCTGATGGCGAATACTCGATGGAGCATACCATCTCAACCTATCCCTCGACCAGCCCCCGCCTCCCGGAAGGAGGCCGTGGTAGATGCCAATCCAGTAGGCGAGCAGGTAATCCATACCGGCGCCGGTGTAGGTCGGGTCTTCGCCCGAGTGGCAGGAGGCGGCGAAGACGCCGTCGCTCTGCCAGTACATGTCGGTCCAGGGCCGGTCGTTAACCTCTCGGGCCTCGGCGGTCTGGGGGTCGACGTCGACGATCCCCTGGAGCCACGGATTCTCCCGGATGAACTCGTCCGCCCAGACCGAGAAGGGATCGAGCGGCATCTCGGAGCAGGTGATCTCGCGCTGGTAGTTGGGCGGGTCCCAGAAGAGATAGAGCGTGTTCAGGGCGTCGTCCCGGATCGCCTGCAGCTCCACCGGATTGCAGACCCCGAGGCGCGAGCAGGCGGTCACGTGGACCGCGTCGAACCAGGGATTGTGGACGTGCCGGACCCACGGCCGGTTCCAGTCCTCCCAGATCCAGTAGAAGGAGCAGAGCTCCTCGCAGTCCGGCCAGAGCCGGAAGATCGGCTGGAAGGCGAGATGCCGCAGGTTGTTGCCGTAGTACTGATAATACCGGTTGAGGAACGAGAGGGTGTCGATCCAGAGGACCGGCCTGTTGATCCGGTACTGCTCCTCCAGCAGCTCCCAGTAATAGGGCTCGTCGATGGCGTGGGCCGCCTGCACGAGCCACGCCAGGCGCATGATCGGCCCCACCCAGGCGGCCCCGTTGCCGGTCCACTCGCCGTGCTGATCCGTGATGTTCCACCGGTTGAGGACCAGCATGCAGATGACGTCCGCGAAGTCCTGGCGGATGGTGGCGCGCATCGCCTCGTCGTCCACGGCCTCGTAGGCCATGGAGAGCCCGAACCACCACCCGCAGTACTGGTCGCGGCTCGTGTTGTCGATCCAGAAGTAGCCCTCCCACTCGCCGGTGCCGTGGACCTTCCCGCCGTGCCCGTCCGGGTAGTGGCAGTTCCAGGGCCAGACATTCTCGCCGACGTAGCGGGCGATGTAGCCGGGCGTGTCGGTGATATCCATGAGCTGGTGGAGGTAGCGGGCGATGCGCAGCACCTCGGCCCGAGCCGCGGGATCCCCGGTGACCCGGTATCGCAGGGCCTGGGAGGCCAGGTACATGCCGGTCCAGATGGTGCTGTCCCCCTGGTGCTGGACGCAGTCGACGGCGGTCCGCGTCTCGTCGGTGAACCGCACCCCCGCGGTCAGGCCGCCGAGCCCCCCGGTGTGCCATTGCTCCAAAAACGCCTGGTATTCGTCGGCCTTGGCGGCAAGGTACGGGTCGGGCTCGCCGGCGAGCGAGGAGGAGCACGTGAGGACGAAAAGGATCAAGGCCAGGATGAGGAAGTACCTCGGCATCATTTGACCCGCATGATCCAGATCACCGACATGTTGGTGGAGCGCACGCGGTAGGAGAACGGCACGGTGTTGCCCGCCGAGACATCCTTGACCGGATGCTGATAGCGGGCCCGGGGCGTGTTGGACCAATCGTAATCCTCGACATTTTCCCCCGCATCCTGGCCGTCACCTCCAAAGTAGGCCCCGAAGGCACGATTATATTGCCATGGTCCCACGACCTTGGTCGCATTCTGAAAGGCGCCGCTCGAGGTGCCTCCCCGCAGGA
The DNA here is from genome assembly GCA_964522545.1 of uncultured Thermodesulfobacteriota bacterium. Taxonomy (GTDB): domain Bacteria; phylum Desulfobacterota; class DSWW01; order CAZFWM01; family CAZFWM01; genus CAZFWM01. The sequence continues at coordinate 1,106 of CAZFWM010000019.1, read as the reverse complement.
AGCGGCCGTTGGCATAGTTCAGGCTGGGAATGGTCTGTCCGTTCAGGGGGCTCTCCGCGTCGGAGAGGGTCTGCCCGTTGCACTCGACCCATCCGTCGGGAAGGGAGGGAACACCGGCCAAATCCTTGTGCCAGGCCATGATGGTGCCGATCGGCACGTCGCCCTGCGAGCGCCGGGAGTAGGGCACCGAGGTGAACCGTCGCCGTGGCTGGAGCGTGGTCCCTTCCACGATTACCTGGAGCCAGAGCGTATCATAGCTCGTCGGGATCGGGTTCATGGCGGTGCCGAGATAGGCCACGTACACCCCCTGGCTGTTTGGCGTCACCCCCAGGGTCTGTGACCAGACGCTCGACCCTCCGGTAGCGTTTTCATAAAGCTGGAAGGTGATGGAGGTCGTGGTGGTCACGGGCTGTCCGCTTTGGACGAGCCGGCCCATGAAGGAGATCTCGTCGGGCACCCCGGCGAAGGCTGCGGCGCTCATCAGAAAAAGGATGCTTACGGCCAATGTAATTGATTTCGTCTTCATGCTGATTTTCTCCTTATTGAATTGATCTCTGGATTCTCATCGATGCACAATACCTGGAGGGACGGCTTCCACGCCGTCCGCGGTCCGGGTGGAACCGGACCCTCCATTTCGTGAGAGTCGGCGGGCATGGCCCGCCCTATCGGCCGATGACCGACCCGATGAAGCAGGTCGATGCATCTTCGGCGTGGGCCCGGATCATGGCGTGCCCGTCGATGATCGGCTTGGTCGAAAGCGATTCGTAGCTCTGGCCTCCGTCGACCGACACGTACGAATGGCCCGCACCCGACAGGTCGATCCCGAGGGTGTAGTTCCTCGCCGCCCGGTTCGCCACGGCCACGAAGAATGCCGCCCCGGGAACGCCGCCCAGATTGAGCGCTGGGCATCCGGGCGCCGCCACCTCCTGGAACCCTCCGCTCCCCAGCACCACCGCCGTGCGCCACACCTCCATGGAAGGAGTCGGCTCCGAGGCCATGCCGCTCGTGTCCTCGAAGACGATCACCTCGACCGCGTCCCCGGCCGCGGCACCGCTCGTGTAGAAGCTGATCTTACTCAGCGTGATCGCGCTCACCGTGGCAAAACG
>CAZFWM010000018.1:24365-41001 GCA_964522545.1 uncultured Thermodesulfobacteriota bacterium | reverse complement strand
CGTTGGAGTGTAATTCATTTCTGAATTGAGACATTCATTCAGAAGCAGGTCGTATAATGACAGTCGCAATGCTTTTAACAAGTATTTTTCTACTGGGCGGAAACAGGTCGAGTTGCTGGGAGCCCGGCTTTTGCGGAGATGGAACGATTGATTTCGGTGAGGAGTGCGATTTCGGCTACACAGGAGGGGATTGTGATGGATGCGTGGACTGTAAGTGGCACGAGAATGTCTGCGGGGACGGCTACCAGTGCGACCGGGAGCAGTGTGACGACGGGAATTCGGAGGACGGAGATGGCTGCTCCTCCACATGTGAGCTGGAACACGACATGATCCTCGTCCCTGCCGGCTCCTTTGTCATGAGCGATCCATACATGGAGGAACACTATTTACATCCACAGCACCCCGTCACGCTCACCCGTGACTTTTATATGGATCGTTCTGAAGTTACCAATAGAAGATACTGCTATGTGGTCCAGTGGGCGTATAACCAGGGATTCGTTGATGCCACTCACTTTACCGTCACCGATCCAGTAAGCGGTGTGGAGCTTCTTAGTCTTGAAGACTACTCTTGCGAGATAGACTTTCTTTCCCACACATTTACCGTCGAGAACGGCAGGGATGATTATCCAATGCTGCAAATCAATTGGTATGGGGCAGTATCCTACTGCAATTGGTTGAGCATGATGGAGGGTCTTTCTCCACTTTACGATCATACAGATTGGTTATGCTCTATATATGGAATGGAAGGATATCGGCTTCCAACCGAGGCGGAGTGGGAGTTCGCCGCCCAGTACGACGATGAGCGGACCTATCCCTGGGGCGATGATGAGCCTACCTGCGATCATGCCAATTATAATAATTGCATTGGCTATACCGATCGGGTATGCCGTTATCCCCTTGGATACAGCAGCCTAGGATTTTGCGATATGGCTGGAAATGTCGCTGAATGGACTAGCGATTGGTGGGCTGAATATACAACAGATGTTCAAATAAATCCTACAGGGCCTGATTCTGGTACAGAGCGTGTATGGCGTGACAGTGGATGGTATGGGCTTGAAAGGAGTATTCGTTGTTCATATCGCTTTAAAAACCTACCAGAAAGTGGTATGTGGAATCTAGGATTCAGAGGAGTGAAAATAGGTGGGAGCCCAAGTAAATTAAGAAGAGTAAAATGATAGGAGAAACGTGAAATAAGATAAGATTTCATAAAATACTCTGAACGACAATTGCGTTGACAGTCGGCCTGCTGCCAGCTAATCTCTTATCAGGATCCCAAGCTGCCGTCAATTCCTCCACATTATCATCGAAGACATATTGGGCGTAGAATTCCAGACCGCCTTTGAGGGTTTGGATAGGGGTCCTTCCCTGGCAGTACTTGCCCTGGTTGGTTCGCTCCTTGTTGAAATAATCCATGAAGGCGTTGAGAACCTCCTGGGTTTCTCCATCCAAATTCTGGGCATACCAATCGGCTCGAAAGATCCTTTGGGTCTTTTCAAGACACTGGCTCATTCCCATTGGTTCTGGCTCTGTTGAGCCAAAAAATGGCCGAATAGACAATTTCTGGCCCTCGATTCGGTTCCGAAATAATCTTCAGGTAAAAAGTCTTCGCCTCAAGCGCCTTGAGAAATGGGCGGCAGAGAATAAAAATTGCTTCAGTTTCCTCACCAGCTATCCGAATCATAAACAACTAAATAAATAAGGCTTGACATGCACCATGCCATGCTTAATTTGACTGAATACGATTGAATATGATATAATTTCGGTCTCTTTAATTCGTGTAATTTCTATATCTGTAACTATGTCTCTTTCTTAGGTAATGCATAGAATGAACTTTTCTCTCTTCGTTACCCACATAAGCGTGAATTTTAGTCATAACCGTATTTCTTGATAAACATGCCCGCTTTCGCGGGCATGATTTTTTTTGCATAACGCAATAAAACCGGAAAGAAAAGGAGGAAGATCATGCACAAATCAAAGTCCCATCAGACCTTCGCTAAAAAAACAGAACCAGCGATTTCCTTGCAAAGGGCCGCCCTGCTCTGCATAGCGGTTGGGCTGGTTCTGGCGGCGGCAACCGGCCCGGCCTTCGGAGAGCTCCCGCCGGCCGAGATGCAGATCCAGCTCGCGGGCAACTCTTTGAGCCAGTATCCCTACTTCGAATACGTCAAGGCCTTCAACGAGGATGCGACGGTCGAGGTGGCCATCGACCCTTCACGGTTCCCGGCGATCTACGGCGAAACGGCCGATATTTACGTGGTGTCCGCCAAGTCGTCGGCACAGTGGCAGTCCAACCCCGCGCTCGTGGATGTTGTGGGAGGCCCCCTGACAAAGACCTTCAGCGGCTTTTCGATTCAGTCCGCCACGGCCCTCGTGGCCGGGCCCTACGAGCTGGACGCGGACGCGGGCACCGGGCTCGGCGTCGGCTATGACGTGGTGATCGACATCGATCAGGACGGCACACTGAGCGCCGTCGACTACATCGACGGCCTCGGCTCGGAAGCCGGTCTGTACGCTGTCCACGACGTCTCCCAGTCGGGCCCGCTGGCGGTCACCGAGATCATCTACGATGGAGGATCATGGCTCGACCAGGATACGTATTACCCCACAAACATTGCCACCATGGGCGAGTTGCCGCTGGTCGTCATCAGCCACGGCAACGGCCACAACTACACATGGTACGACCACATCGGCTATCACATGGCCTCGTACGGCTACATCGTGATGAGCCACTCCAACAACACCGGCCCCGGCATCGAGACCGCCTCCACCACGACCCTGACGAACACGGACTACATCATCGGCAACCAGGCCACGATCGGCGGGGGTGTGCTCAACGGGCACATCGACTCCCACCGCATCACCTGGATCGGACACAGCCGCGGGGCCGAGGGCATCACCCGGGCCTATGACCGGCTTTACGACAGCTCCTACACGCCCTCTTACTTCACCATCGAAGATGTCCAGCTGCTGAGCAGCATGCTCCCCACGGACTTCCTCAAGACCCACAGCTCCAATCCCCACGACGCAAACTACCACCTCTGGACCGCCTCGGGCGATGCCGACGTGAACGGCTCGGCAAGCTGCGACCTCTGCCAGACCTTCCACCTTCACGAGCGGGCCACCAAGTACCGGCAGTCCACGGTCGTGCAGGGCACCGGCCATGGCGACTTCCACGACGCCAGCGGCTCTGTGTTTTCAGGGCCCTGTCACATCACGCCCAAGGACGCGGTCCACGAAATCATGCTGGGCTACTTCCTGCCGCTCATCAAGCACTATATCGAAGGCAACATCCCGGCCCACGACTTCCTCTGGCGGCAGTACGAGAGCTTCCACCCGATCGGAGTGGACACCTCGAATCCGTGCATCGTCGTCACCCACGAATACCGCAACGGCTCGGAGACCGGGAACTTCATGATCGACGATTACGAGACGCAGACCTCGGCGGCCACGAGCAGCTCCGGCGGGACCGTCACCTATACCGTTACGAACTTGACCGAAGGACGTTTGGACGACGGCACCAGCTCCTTCAGCTGGTCCGCCAGCGATCCCTTCAACGGGGCGACACAAAATTCTTCCGATTCAGCGGACAACGGCCGCGGCGTGGTGTTCGACTGGAGCGGTAGCGACCGCTACTACGAGTGGGGGATCATCACCTCCAAGCGGGATTTTTCAGACCATCTCTACCTCGCCTTCCGAGGCGCCCAGGGAACCCAGCACCCATACACCCTGGCCGTGGAGGGAGACCTGACCTTCAGCGTAACCCTGCGCGACAGCACCGGCACGACGAGCTCGATCAACATCGGTGCCTACGGCGGAGGCCTCGAGCAGCCCTACGATCGTTCCGGAGGCTGGCACAACGAAATGGAGGTCATCCGGATCCGGCTGACCGACTTCCTTAATAACAACTCCGGCCTGGACCTCTCGGACATCGCGGCGGTGAGGCTCGACTGCGGTCCTTCCTGGGGATCGAACGAGGGCCGGATCGTCGTGGACGAGCTCATGATCACCAAGGACGTCACGCCCGACGTGGTTTCGTCATTTACACTCGCAATGGACGCTTCTTACGCGGGTGGCACGATCAGCCTGGACTTTACTTTGGGAACATCGGAGGAGGCCACGTGGGCAACATTTGCAGTTCTGACATTCCCAACGGTCCAGGTCATCCCGCTCTGGGCCGCTCCGCTCCCGATCATTGAAATCCCTATCGAGATCCCGGTATCGTTTCCCTATGCAGGCTCCGGAATGCTCGGGATTTTTTGCGGTTTTATAACTGGACATGGGATTAAGGCCTCGGTTCTTTATTGGTTTTTTATCCTGCCGGTATGGTAACAGAGCGGTTGGGGCGACGGGCCGGTCGCCCCTACACAGAGAAATGTACAGGTAACAACCCAAGCAAGAAAGGATCTGAGACGATGAAGAGATTGGTTACTATAAGCCTGATTGTGGTCGCCTCAATGGCGATATCGACAAGTGTGCCGGCCGGACCGCCGGCTGTACCCTCAACTCCCGCGGCTGTAGAAGACATCCTCTATGCCCGCCCCTTCACCCTGGAGAAGGGCTACAACTTCGACTGGAGCAAGGAGAGGCCGCTCCTCACAGAGGGAACCCTCCTCGTGCTGAAGGTCGACCCCGCCCTCGTGTACGCACGTCAGGTGGCCGAGCCTGTGCTCTACGTGGGCAATCGGACAGCCGAGCGAGTGAACATCGGCTACCGGTCCGGCCGGGTCATCGCAATTGTACCGGGCCACGTCGATCTGAGAACCACCCCCATATGGTTCGGCACGCCCGAGCTGCCCGAGAGAGTGAACGGCGGTATCGTTCGGGCCGAGAGGGCCCTGGCCGATGAAGCCGGCATCCGGCCGTTTTCAGCGGACAAGGTCAAGGCAGCGCTGGCCCGTGGCGGCGAGGAGCTGAAGCTCGCGGAGCGGGACAAGCTCCGGCCCCACTTCGCGGCGCTTCTCCAACAGTATTCGCCGATCGAAACCGAGTTGATCGACACCTTCAACGTACCGGTGACGAGATAAATGCGGATGGACGGCGTGGAATCCGTCACTCCAGGGCACCCGAATACACAGTCGAACTTAGCCGGCGCGGTTTCACCCGCGCCGGCCGATATCCTCTATACAATCCGATACCCACTCGTACTTCTTTCGGCCAGGCAGATAGGCCGTCTGAAGAGGCCCCTTCACAACAATCGAAAAAAACAAATTTTAAAAACCGGCTATCGAAGATGAAGGAGAATAGATGATGCGTGTTCCAAAGACCGTTCAGATCGCAGGATTCGAAGTCACTGCCAGAATTCCTTGTGGGAAGGCCCTTTTGCACTGCCTGACTGTGGGACTGGCGCTGATCATGACCTCCAGCGCGGCGCTGGCAGCGCTCCCACCCGCTGACCAGAGGACCGAGCTCGCGGGCAACTCACTTTCCCAGTACCCCTACTTCGAGTACGTCAAGGCCTTCAACGAGGACTCCACTGTCGAGGTGGCCATCGATCCCACCCGCTTTCCCGGCATCGTCGGTCAGACAGGCGACATCTATGTGGTGGTCTCTAAGACAGAGTCCCTCTGGTCATCCGACCCGTCCCTCGTGGACGTCGCGGGCGGCCCCCAGACGGTGACCTTCGGCGGCACGACGGTCCAGCAGAACACCTTCGTCGTGGCCGGCCCCGGCGACCTCGACGCGGACGCCGGTATCGGGCTCGGCGTCGGCTACGACGTGGTGATCGACGTGGACCAAGACGGCGCCCTCAGCTACACCGACTACATCGACGGCCTCGGCTATGAGGCCGGCCTCTACATGATCCACGACCTGACCGAGGCCGGACCGCTGGCCGTCACGGAGATCATCTACGACGGCGGGTACTGGCTCGACCAGGACACCTACTACCCCACGAACATCGCCTCCATGGGTGAGCTCCCGCTCGTCGTCATCAGCCACGGCAACGGCCATAACTATAGATGGTACGACCACATCGGCTACCACATGGCCTCTTACGGCTACATCGTGATGAGCCACTCCAACAACACCGGCCCCGGCATCGAGACGGCATCCACGACGACGCTGACGAACACGGACTACATCATCGGCAACCAGAGTTCGATCCAGGGGGGCGTGCTCAACGGGCACATCGATTCCCACCGCATCACCTGGATCGGCCACAGCCGCGGGGGCGAGGGGATCACCCGGGCCTACGACCGGATCTACGACGGCTCCTACACACCGTCTCACTTCACCATCGAGGACATCGTCCTCCTGAGCAGCATGGCGCCCACCGATTTCCTCGGCACGAGCAGCGCCAACCCCCACGGCGCCAACTACCATCTCTGGACGGCCGCGTCGGACGCAGACGTCTACGGCGGCGCCGGCAACGACATCGCCCAGACCTTCCACCTCCACGATCGCGCCACCGGCTACCGCCACTCTACGGTCCTGCACGGCGTCGGCCACGGCGATCTGCACGATGGGGGCGGCTCGTCGGTGGCCTCCGGGCCCTGCCTGATCGGCCGCTCGAGAACGCACCTGATCCAGAAGGGCTACTTCCTCCCGCTGATCAAATACTACGTGGAGGGGAACATCCCGGCCACCGACTTCCTCTGGCGGCAGTGGGAGAGCTTCAAGCCGATCGGGGCGCCTTCGACCACCTGCTCGACCACGGGCGGGGACGGGGTCGTGGTGAACAACACCTTCCGAAACGGCTCAGACACAGGTAATTTCATGATCGACGACTACCAGACCCATACCGAGATGAACGTGAGCAGCTCCGGCGGGTCTGTCAGCTACACGGTGTACAATGTTGAAGAAGATCGGCTCGATGATGGGAACACGAGCTTCACATGGCTGACCAGCGATCCCATGAACGGGATGACCTACGGCCGCTCGTCCGACACGACCCGCGGCGTCGTTTTCGACTGGAGCATCGGCGACCGCTACTACGAGTGGGAGATCATCCCGGCGGAGCGCGATTTCTCGGATGACCTGTACCTCTCCTTCCGCGCATGCCAGGGGACACGTCACCCTTACACCATCTCCGTGATCGAGGACCTGACCTTCACCGTCACCCTTCAGGACGGGATCGGGGTCACCAGCTCGATCAACATCGGCGCCTACGGCGGAGGTCTCGAGGATCCCTACCAGCGCTCCGGGGAGGGATCCGGGACCGGCTGGCACAACGACTTCGAGGCGATCAAGATCCGGCTCACCGACTTCGCGGCGAACGGCTCCGGCCTGGACCTCTCTGACATCGAAGCGGTCCGGTTCGACTGCGGCCCCTCCTGGGGCTCGAGCGAGGGCCGGATCGGCGTGGACGAGCTCATGATCACCAATGACGTCGCGCCCCCCACCGATGCCTGCTACGACGGAATCCTGAGCCCGGGCGAGGTTCGCATCGACTGCGGCGGCACGTGCCCACCGTGCGACTGCCTGTCGGACGGTGAGTGCGAGGACGGCCTGTATTGCACCGGGGACGAGACCTGTGACGAGTACGGCCACTGCAGGGCCACCGGCAATCCCTGCTCGGACGGGACCGCGTGCACCGACGATATCTGCTACGAGATTACAGAGGAATGCGATAATCAGTGCACGGCCACCGGCCCGGACGATCCCTGCTGCGAGGAAGCGGCCTGTCTGGGTGAGCCGATCTGCGTGAAGTTCACCCTCGAGATGGATTCATCCTACGCGGGCGGCATCCTCAGCCTGGACTTCCTCCTCGAAACTCCGGAGCCGGCCCAGTGGGCTACCTATTTGATTATCATGTTCCCAACTATGCAGGTGATTCCGATCTGGACCATTGGGCTCCCGGTGATCGAGCCTGCCATGGAAGTGCCGGTTTCGTTCCCGATCGCGGTATCGGGAATGATTGGGCTCTACTCCGCCCTCTTCAACGAAGGTGGCGTCCGCGCCACGGTTTTTGAATGGATCTTCCTCCTGCCGGGCGACTGACACACTCGGGGCGACCGCCGGTCGCCCCAACATAGACATGACCGACTATCGTAGGGGCGACCGGCGGTCGCCCCTACTTTAAAACATCAACACCAAGAAGAAAGGATCCAAGACGATGAAAAAGACAATTTGTTCGAGCCTGATCGTCGTTGCCATACTGGCCGTAGCAATAGGGTCCCTGGCCGGGCCGCCGGCCGTGCCTTCCACGCCTGCGGCAGTGGATGACATCCTCTATGCCCGCCCCTTCACCCTGGAGAAGGGCTACGACTTCGACTGGAGCAAAGAGAGGCCGCTCCTCACTGAGGGAACCCTCCTCGTGCTGAAGGTAAACCCCGACCTCGTCTACGCCCGCCAGGTGGCCGAGCCGGTCCTCTACGTCGGCAGCCGCACCGCCGAGCGTGTCAACATCGGCTACCGGTCCGGCCGCGTCATAGCGATCGTGCCGGGCCACATCGATCTGAGAACCACCCCCATCTGGTTCGGCACACCCGAGCTGCCCGAGCGCGTGAACAGGAGCATCGTCCGGGCCGAGAGGGCCCTGGCCGATGAAGCCGGCATCCGGCCGTTTTCAGCGGACAAGGTCAAGGCAGCGCTGGCCCGTGGCGGCGAGGAGCTGACGCTCGCGGGGCGGGACGCTCTCCGGCCTCACTTCGGGGTGCTTCTCCGGCAGTATTCGCCCGTCGAAACCGAGCTGATCGACACCTTCAACGTGCCGGTGACGAAATAAAAGCGGACGGGCGGCCTGGAGTATCCGGTCCCACCCGGACCGCGGAGGGAGTGGAAGCCGTCCCCCCAGGGCACCACAAAACACGAATTCCAATTTTCAACCCCCTGTTTTGGAGAGTGTTGGAGGAAAAATATGCGTATTCCAAAGACTATTCAGACCTTTGCTGCTGAAGGCACTACGACGATCCGTTCCCGGTGGGCACTCCGGCTCTGCGCTGCATTGGGTCTGGGCCTCGCCATGGCTTCCGGCACGGCCTTTGCCGACCTTCCGCCCGCCGACCAGTGGACCGAGCTCGCGGGAAATTCACTTTCCGAGTACCCTTTCTTCGAATACGTCAAGGCCTTCAACGAGGACGCCACGGTCGAGGTGGCCATCGATCCCACCCGCTTCCGCGACATCGACGGCCAGACAGGAGATATCTATGTGGTGTATGCCAAGACGCAGCTCCAGTGGGAGTCCGATCCCTCGCTCACAGACGTCGCGGGAGGCCCACTGACGGCGAATTTCGGCGGATCGACGATCCAGGAGAACACGTACCTCGCCTCCGGCCCCTACGACCTAAGCGGCGACGCCGGCACCGGACTCGGCGTCGGCTATGACGTGGTGATCGACCTGGATCAGGACGGCCTGCTCAGCGGCAGCGACTACATCGACGGCCTCGGCACCGAGGCCGGCCTCTATGTCGTCCACGACGTCACCCAGCCGGGCCCGCTGGCCGTGACGGAGATTATCTACAGCGGCGGCTCCTGGCTCGGCCAGGACACGTACTATCCCACCGGCATCGCCTCCATGGGGCAGCTTCCGCTGATCGTCATAAGCCACGGCAACGGTCACAACTACACATGGTACGACCACATCGGCTATCACATGGCCTCGTACGGCTACATCGTGATGAGCCACGAGAACAATACGGGCCCCGGCATAGAGACCGCCTCCACCACGACTCTCACCAACACAGACTACATCATAGGCAACCAGGCCACGATTCAGGGGGGCGTACTCGACGGACACATCGACTCGCAGCGCATCACCTGGATCGGCCACAGCCGCGGGGCCGAGGGGATCACCCGGGCCTATGACCGAATCTACGACAGCGCATACACGCCCACCTACTACACTCTCGAGGACATTGTGTTCCTGAGCAGTATGCTTCCGGTGGATTTCCTGAAGACCGATTTATCGAATCCCCATGAGGTGAATTATCACCTGTGGACGGCCTCCGGGGATGCCGACGTGAGCGGCTCCGCAAGCTCCGATACCGGCCAGACCTTCCACCTGCACGAGCGGGCGACCAAGTACCGCATGTCGACCGTCGTGCAGGGCACCGGCCACGGCGATTTCCACGCGTCCACCGGCTCGGTCTTTTCGGGCCCCTGTCACATCGAGCCCAAATCGGCGGTCCACGACATCATGAACGGGCTGTTTCTGCCGATGATCAAGCACTATATCGAGGGCAACATCCCCTCCACCGACTTCTTCTGGCGGCAGTACGAGAGCTTCCACCCCATCGGCGTGGACCTCTCCGACCCGTGCATCGTGGTCTCCAGTGAATACCGCAACGGCTCGGAACTCGGGAACCGGATGATCGACGACTACCAGACGGAGACGGCCACCGGCACGAGCAGCTCCGGCGGGGCCGTCACCTTCACCGTATCCAACGTGACCGAGGGGCGCCTGGACGACAACAACGCCGACTTCACCTGGATGACGAGCGATCCCTTCAACGGGGCGACCCAGTGTTCCTCCGCGGGATCGGACGACGGGCGCGGCGTCGTGTTCGACTGGAGCGGAAGCGACCGCTATTACGAATGGGCGATCCTCCCGTCCCTGCAGGACTTCTCGAGCTACCTTTACCTCTCCTTCCGGGGCGCCCAGGGGACCCAGCACCCCAACACCCTGGCCGTCATGGGCGACCTCACCTTCAGCGTCACCCTGCGGGACGGCGCGGGTGCGACGAGCTCCATCAACATCGGCGCTTACGGCGGAGGCCTCGAACAGCCCTACGACCGGGTCGGCGGCTGGCACAACGAAATGGAGGTCATCAAGATTCGGCTGACCGACTTCCTCACGAACGGAGCCGGCCTGGATCTGACGGACATTGCGGCCGTGCGGCTCGATTTCGGCCCCTCCTGGGGCTCCGGCGAGGGCCGGATCGTGGTGGACGAGCTCATGCTCACCAGCGACGTCCCACCGCCCACGCCGGGAGCGCTCGCGATCAAATTGATGGATGAGGCGCCCGGCCTCATTCCGCCCGGGATTCCCACGACGCTCACCGTGCGGATCACCGCGAGCAGCGAGTCCTACATCCCCGGCTCCGGCACGCTTCACTATCGCTACGACGGCGGTACGTTCCTGACCACTTCGCTCGTGTTGATCGGAGGGGAGCTGTACGAGGGCACCCTGCCGCCCCCGGGCTGCATCGACATACCGGAGTACTACTTCAGCGCCGAGGGTTCGGAGAGCGGCGTGGTGACGCTTCCCCCTGAGGCGCCGGCCACTCTGTTCACGAGCGGCGTGGGACTGCAGATCAACCAGTTCTACGATGACTTCGAATCGGACATGGGCTGGACCACGGAGATCCTCGACGCGACCTCTGGCTTCTGGGAGCGCGGCGTGCCGGTCGATGACCCGGGATGGGATTACGATCCCGTCTCCGACTCCGACGGGAGCGGCCAGTGTTACCTCACACAGAACGAGATCGGGAACACCGACGTCGACGACGGGGCCGTGCGCCTGACGTCTCCGACCCTGGACCTATCGTCCTCCGACCTGATCCTGGCCTATGACTACTACCTGTTCCTGACCGATTCCGACGGGACCGATCGGCTGCTGGTCGAGATCGATGCCAACGACGGCGGCGGGCCCTGGGTCGAGATCGCCCGGCATGACACCAGCGGGGGGACCAGCTGGCGGCAATTCGAGATCAGCTGGATAGAGATCGCGGCGGCCGGGGTGATCCCGACGGCGACGACGAAAGTACGGTTCACGGCCAACGACGGCGATGCCCAGAGCATCGTGGAGGCGGGGATCGATGCCTTCCGGATCTTCACGATAGAATGCGGCCCCGTCGATCCCTGCGAAAATGGGTACCTCGATGAAGGGGAAGACCGCATCGACTGCGGCGGTCCGTGTCCGCCGTGTGACTGCCTGTCGGACGGTGAATGCGAGGACGGGGCCTTCTGCACCGGAGAAGAGATCTGCGACCTCTACGGCCACTGCCAGTCCGGTGGGAATCCGTGCGACGACACAAGCCTCTGCACGGACGACATCTGCTACGAAGACACGGACGAATGTGACAATCCATGCCTGGCCACGGGGCCCGAGGACCCCTGTTGCATGGAGCCGGAATGCCTGGGCGAGCTCATCTGCGTAGATTATACGCTTGAAGTGACAACGGCCCACGATGGAGCCATCCTCAGCCTAAACTTCACTTTGGGGACTCCGGAGCCGGTCAACTGGGGAACGTATCTCATTACAATTTTCCCATCAACACAGGTCTTTCCGCTCTGGCATGTGCCGCTTCCGGCCATTATCCCCGTCATCGAGGTCCCGGTATCTTTTCCGCTGTCGGGCTCGGGGATGCTCGGGGTCTACACACTCCTTATCAATGGCGGAGGTGTCCAGGCTGCTGTTCTCGAATGGGCATTTCTCTTGCCCGCAGACTGACTGTGAAATCTTTTTCCGAAGCGCATCCCAACCTTGGAGGGTGAAAGGGAGTACCCATGCGAGATCAAGAGAGCATTCAGACCTTTGGCACAGAAGCCCCCACGACAAACCGTTATCGGAGGGCGCTGCGGCTCTGGGTTGCGTTGGGGCTGGGACTCGCCATGGCGGCCGGCACGGCCTTTGCCGACCTCCCGCCCGCCGACCAGCGGACCGAGCTCGCGGGCAACTCCCTTTCCGAGTACCCCTTCTTCGAGTACGTCAAGGCCTTCAGCGAGGACGCCACGGTCGAGGTGGCCATCGACCCCACCCGCTTCCGCGACATCGATGGTGAGACGGGTGATATCTACTTGGTGGACGCAAGATCACAAACCGAGTGGGAGTCCGATCCGTCGCTCACAGACGTCGCAGGAGGCCCACTGACGGTCTCCTTCGGCGGCCTGACGATCCAGGACAACACCTTCCTCGTGTCCGGCCCCTACGACCTCAGCGGCGACGCCGGCACCGGGCTCGGCGTCGGCTACGACGTGGTGATCGACATCGATCAGGACGGCGCCCTCGGCACCAGCGACTACATCGACGGCCTCGGCTACGAGGCAGGCCTCTATGTCGTCCACGACGTCTCCCAGCAGGGCCCGCTGGCCGTGACGGAGATCACCTACAGCGGAGGCACATGGCTCGGCCAGGACACCTACTATCCCACCAGCATCGCCTCCATGGGATTACTTCCGCTGATCGTCATCAGCCACGGCAACGGCCACAATTACACATGGTACGACCACATCGGCTATCACATGGCCTCGTACGGATACATCGTGATGAGCCACACCAACAACACAGGCCCCGGCATCGAGACCGCCTCCACCACAACGCTCACGAACACGTCCTACATCATCGAAAACCAGGCCACCATCGGCGGGGGCGCGCTCAACGGGCACATCGACACAAACCGCATCACCTGGATCGGTCACAGCCGCGGGGGCGAGGGCATAACCCGGGCCTATGACCGGATACGCGATGAGGGCTACAACCCCGGTTACTACACCCTCGATGATGTCATCCTTTTGAGCAGCATGCTCCCCACGGACTTCCTGAAAACCTCCAGCTCGAATCCCCACGAAGTCAACTACCACCTCTGGACCGCCTCGGGCGACGCCGATGTGAACGGCTCGGCGAGCTGCGACCTCTGCCAGACCTTCCACCTTCACGAGCGGGCCACCAAATATCGGCAATCCACGGTCGTGCAGGGCACAGGCCATGGCGACTTCCACGACGCCAGCGGCTCGGTCTTCACCGGCCCCTGTCACATCACGCCCAAGGACGCGGTCCATGAAATCATGCTGGGCTACTTCCTGCCGCTCATCAAATATTACGTCGACGGCAACATCCCGGCGGGCGACTTTCTCTGGAGGCAGTACGAGCGCTTTCACCCGATCGGTGTGGACATATCGAATCCCTGCATCGTCGTCTCCCACGAACACCGCAACGGCTCGGAAACCGGGAACTTCATGATCGACGATTACGAGACGCAGACCTCGACGGGCACGAGCAGCTCCGGAGGCCCGGTCATCTATAATGTTACGAACCTGACCGAGGGGCGTTTGGACGACGGCACCAGCTCCTTCAGCTGGTCCTCCAGCGACCCCTTCAACGGGGCGACCCAGGACTCCTCGGAGTCGTCGGACAACGGCCGAGGGGTGGTGTTCGACTGGAACGGGAGCGAC
Source organism: uncultured Thermodesulfobacteriota bacterium (assembly GCA_964522545.1). Classification (GTDB taxonomy): domain Bacteria; phylum Desulfobacterota; class DSWW01; order CAZFWM01; family CAZFWM01; genus CAZFWM01. The sequence continues at coordinate 26,949 of CAZFWM010000018.1, read as the reverse complement.
CGCTACTACGAGTGGGAGATCATCGCTTCGAAGCGGGATTTCTCGAGCTACCTCTACCTCTCCTTCCGGGGTGCCCAGGGGACCCAGCACCCCAACACCCTGGCCGTGATGGGAGACCTGACCTTCAGCGTTTCCCTGGAAGACGGCACAGGCATGACGAGCTCGATCAACATCGGCGTCTACGGCGGAGGCCTGGAGCAGCCCTACGACCGGTCCAGCGGCTGGCACAATGAAATGGAAGTCGTAAAGATCCGGCTGACCGACTTCCTCACGAACGGATCCGGCCTGGACCTTTCCGACATCGAGGCCGTTCGGCTAGAGTGCGGCCCCTCCTGGGGCTCGAACGAGGGCCGGATCGTCGTGGACGAGCTCATGCTCACCAGCGACGATCAGCCACCCATCCCGGGAGTCCTCGCGATCCAGCTGCCGGACGGGGCGCCCGGCATCATCCCGCCCGAAATTCCCACATCGGTCACGGCCCGGATCAGCGGAAGCGGCGAAGCCTATGTTCCAGGCTCCGGAACCCTACACTACAGCTACGACGGAGGCGCCTTCCTGACCTCGGCCCTCATGCCCCTGGGAGGGGATCTCTTCGAGGGGATCCTGCCCGCCCCGTATTGCGATGACACCCCCGAGTACTACTTCAGCGCCGAGGGCACTGTGAGCGGTTGGGTGACCCTGCCCCTCGACGCGCCGGCCACCGTCTTCGCGAGTTCGGTAGGCGAAGAGGTCCTCTTCTTCCACGATGACTTCGAGACGGACAAGGGGTGGACTACCGAGGTCCTCGGGGCTTCCTCCGGGGCCTGGGAGCGCGGCGTGCCGGTCGACGACGACAGCTGGGACTACGACCCCCACTCCGACTCCGACGGGAGCGGCAGCTGCTACCTCACGCAGAACGAGACCGGGAACACCGACGTGGACAACGGCTCCGTGCGCCTCACATCGCCGACCCTGGACCTGTCGTCTTCCGACTTTCTCATCACCTATGATTATTTTTTACGCCTTACCGACACGGATGGGACCGACAGGCTTCTCGTCGAGATCAATGCCAACGGTGGCGCCGGCGCCTGGACCGAGATCGCCCGACACGACACCGACGGCGGGCTGGACTGGCGTTCCTACGAGATCGGCCGAGCGGAGATCGTGGCGGCCGGAGTGACCCCGAGCGTGACGACCAAAATGCGATTCACGGCGAACGACGGCGATAGCCAGAGCATCGTGGAGGCCGGGCTCGACGCCTTCAAGGTCTTCTCCGTCGTTTGCGAGACCTCCGATCCCTGCGCCGATGGAGTTCTGAGCCCGGGCGAGGACCGGATCGACTGCGGCGGGCCCTGCCCTCCATGCGAGTGCACTTCGGACGGCGCGTGCGACGACGGCCTCTTCTGCACCGGTGACGAGACCTGCGACGAATACGGCCAGTGCTGGACCGGCACCGATCCATGCGTAGACGGGTCCGCCTGCTCCGACGACGTCTGCTACGAGACCACCGACACCTGCGACAACCCGTGCCTGGCCACCGGCCCGGAGGACCCCTGCTGTGCAGACCCGGCCTGTTCCGGCGAGCCGATCTGCATCTGCTCCGATGGAGTCCTGAGCCCGGGTGAGGACCGGATCGACTGCGGCGGGCCATGCCCTCCATGCGACTGCACCTCGGATGCCGCGTGCGACGACGACCTCTTCTGCACCGGTGATGAGACCTGCGACGCCTACGGGCAGTGCCAGACCGGCACCGACCCATGCGTAGACGGGTCCGCCTGCTCCGACGACATCTGCTACGAGACCACCGACACCTGCGACAACCCGTGCCTGGCCACCGGCCCGGAGGACCCCTGCTGTGCAGACCCGGCCTGTTCCGGCGAGCCGATCTGCATCTGCTCCGATGGAGTCCTGAGCCCGGGTGAGGACCGGATCGACTGCGGCGGGCCATGCCCTCCATGCGACTGCACCTCGGACGCCGCCTGCGACGACAGCCTCTTCTGCACCGGCGTCGAGACATGCGATGAATATGGGCAGTGCCAGACCAGCGGCGATCCCTGTGTCGACGGATCCGCCTGCTCCGACGACGTCTGCTACGAGGACACCGACGCTTGCGACAACCCGTGCCTGGCCACCGGTCCGGAAGACCCCTGCTGTGCCGATCCGGCCTGTTCGGAGGAGCCGATCTGCATCTGCTCCGACGGGATTCAGGGACCGGGCGAGGACCGGATCGACTGCGGCGGGCCCTGCCCTCCCTGCGAGTGCACCTCGGACGCCGCCTGCGACGACGACCTCTTTTGCACCGGTGAAGAAACCTGTGACGACTACGGCGAGTGCCAGGCCGGCACCGACCCATGCGTAGACGGGTCTGCGTGCAGCGACGACATCTGCCACGAGGACACCGACACCTGCGAATTCCCGTGCCTGGCCACAGGCCCCGAGGATCCCTGCTGTGCCGATCCGGCCTGCTCGGACGAACCGATCTGCCTCTGCACCGACGGCGTTCTCAGCCCGGGCGAGGACCGGATCGACTGCGGCGGGCCCTGCCCTCCCTGCGAGTGCACCTCGGACGCCGCCTGCGACGACGACCTCTTTTGCACCGGTGAAG
>CAZFWM010000018.1:0-24265 GCA_964522545.1 uncultured Thermodesulfobacteriota bacterium | reverse complement strand
ACGGCGTTCTCAGCCCGGGCGAGGACCGGATCGACTGCGGCGGGCCCTGCCCTCCATGCGAGTGCACCTCGGACGCCGCCTGCGACGACGACCTCTTTTGCACCGGTGAAGAAACCTGTGACGACTACGGCGAGTGCCAGGCCGGCACCGACCCATGCGTAGACGGGTCTGCGTGCAGCGACGACATCTGCCACGAGGACACCGACACCTGCGAATTCCCGTGCCTGGCCACAGGCCCCGAGGATCCCTGCTGTGCCGACCCGGCCTGTTCGACCGATCCGGTCTGCGGAGACTTCACCCTGTTGATGGATGTCCTTTTTGAGGGCGGCATTCTCAGTATGGACTTCACGGTAGGGAGTCCGGTGCCGGCCTCGTGGGCAACGTATCTCGTATTACTCTACCCGTCGGTACAGGTCATCCCGCTCTGGCAGGTACCGATACCGGCAATCCATCCCCCCATGGACTTGCCTATATCGTTTCCGCTGTCGACTACGTCGATGATAGGGATCTACACCGGCCTGTTCACGGAAAGCGGCCCCGAGGTCGTTCTTTTCGAATGGTATTTTCCCCTGCCGTAGATAGGGGCGCCGATCACTGCGCTTTTATCCGGCTTGAGAGACGAAGATCTTTCGACTGTAGGGGCACGACATGCCGTGCCCCTACTTTGATGCCGGCCGGAGGCCGGCGTTACGACAAACGTGGGGGTACAGCTTGTCGCGATTTTATGGTATAATGTAAAGGATACTGATTCTAAAAAAGGAGGAGATCTCATGAAACCAATGAGGGTATTGCCGCTGATCGCGATCATCGCAATCGTCCTGGCGGGCACGTCCGCGGCCCTGACCGCTGACGAGGCCCTTGTGGACAGGCTCGATGAAATTCGCACCGCCATCGCCGAAAAGGGGGCCCAGTGGACGGCCGGGGAAACCCCGATCTTCAACATGCCGCCCGAGCAGCGTCGCGCCATGCTCGCCCCTTACCTGGACGAGCCTCCCTTGCACGATTCCATCCCCTTCACGCCCACGGCCCGGGCCCTGCCGAGCCACTTCGACTGGCGCGACAAGGACGGCTACGACTGGGTGACCCCGGTCCGCTACCAGGAGGACTGCGGGAGCTGCTGGTCCTTTACCGTGGCCGGCCCATTCGAGGTGATCATCCGGATCGCCACAGACAATCCCTACCTGGACATCGACCTGAGCGAACAGTTCATCATTTCCTGCGGTCTGGGCGGCTGCGGCGGCGGGGCCATCTCCACGGCGGTGAGCTTCCTCAAGAATGAAGGCACTGTGGACGAGCACTGCTTCCCCTATGCGGCGGACGACCTGCCCTGCACCGACCGGTGCCCCGACTGGGATGAGCGAATCCACAAGACCATCGGTCACTCCCACATCACCGAGACCACCAATGCCATCAAACAGGCGATCTACGAAGGCCCGGTGACCAGCTCGATGAGGATCTACGAGGACTTCAGCTCTTATACGGGAGGGATCTACGAGCACACCACGGGCGCCTCCGAGGGCTGGCACGCCGTGCACCTGATCGGGTGGGACGATGCCGAGCAGTACTGGATCGGCAAGAACAGCTGGTCCGAGTGGTGGGGCGAGGGCGGCTTCTTCCGGATCCGGTGGGGCGAGGTGAACATCGGCACGAACGTATACCTCATGTACTACACGAACCCCTGCGAGGACGCAGACGGGGACGGGTACGGAGATCCCGCGCATGAGTTCTGCGAATACCCCGAGCAGGACTGTGACGACACCGACCCGGACATCCACCCCTGCACGATCGAGATCTGCGGAAACGGAGTCGACGAGGATTGCACCGGCGGGGACCGGCCCTGCATCGGGATCCAGGAGGCCGAACCGAACGACACATCGGCCCAGGCCACCGAGCTCGGCGTCCTCTCGACATCCATCAGCGCCGCAGGGAACCTCTGCCCCCTAGGCTTCGACGGGTATCAGTACACCGGGGACCAGGACTACTTCCGGTTCACCACGTCGGGCTCCCTGGGCAGACCCACTGTGGACCTCGCGCTCGACTGGGGCGGGGCCGTGGGCGAGAGCGAGTTCGACATGCGCCTCTACCAGGCCGACGGCACGACCTTCATAAAGGGGGACTACGTGGGCAAGCCCCGGGAGATCCATGTGGCCCTCGACTCGGGCACGGAGTACGTGTTGCTCGTGGCCGGTAAGGATGGGGCCCCGGGCGACTACACCTTGACCCTCAGCGTGGGGAGCTGCTGGGACGCCGACAGCGACGGCTACGACGACGAGGCATGCGGCGGCACCGACTGCGACGACTCCAATCCGGCCATCAACCCGGGCGCTTCAGAGGACTGCTACGACTCCGTGGACAACGACTGCGATGGCTGGATCGACTTTGCCGACCCGGACTGCAGCTGCTGGGACGGCGACAGCGACGGCTACCTCGATGAGGCGTGCGGCGGCACCGACTGCGACGACTCCGACCCGGCCGTCAACCCAGGCGCGACCGAGATCTGCGATGACACGATCGACAACGACTGCGACGACCTCGTCGACACGGCCGACCCGGACTGCGCCATCGATTTCACGCTCCTAATCGACCTCTCTTACTCCGGCGGGATTCTGACCATCGACTACACCCTGGGGACCCCGGAGCCGGCCAACTGGTACAACTACGCCATCATCATGTTCCCCACCTTGCAGGTGATCCCCCTCTGGACGGTTCCCCTGCCGGTCATCAATCCCCCCATGGACATCCCGGTCTCCTTCCCCCTCCCCCCCATGGGGTTGCTGGGGATCTTCACGGGGCTCTTCACGGAAGCAGGCCCGGAGATTGTGGAGATGCCGTTTATCGATACCGGGATGTGAGCGATAACGAATGGGCGGACCCATGGGTCCGCCCATTCGTAGGGATCAGGTGTCAGGGATAAGGGAAGAGAATCGATCGATTCAGACGGACTCCATTGAGGGTCGTTTTGAGGAGCGACAGCGACGAAGCAATCCACTGAGCACCGTGGCATAATGAGCACAGTGGGTTGCTTCGGCACTTCGTGCCTCGCAATCTTCGACTTCGGGGCTCCGCCCCTCGCAACATGCATAACTTTTTCCATTTTCATTTTGGTTTTTCTTCTCTTGGGGTACGATTCATCAACCCCTCTCGAACTCGCGGTAGATCTCCCGGTTCAACTCGTGCACCAGCTCCTTGTCGATCTTCAGCACTTTCCGGTCATAGGTGTAGAAGCCGTTGCTTTCAATCTCCACGTCCGTCAGCTGGGTGTAGACGGCGGCACACAGCCCCTTGGAAACAAGAGGGATCAGCTGTTTCCTGATGAGCCGGGCATACGATTCCGCTAAGGCTTCCTTTGACTTGCACCTCCAGTACCCGAACTTCTTGTTCTCGTCCCAGAGGTGCCCCGGGACCTGGAGATTGTATCCCCCGTATTCCGAGATGAAGAAGATCCTATCGTCCTGTTTCCTTGGCTCTTTGAGCTTCTTGAAATAGATGTGCCGACTGACAAAGTCCCCTGCCCCCTGGTCGAACCAGCCGGAGGCGTGGTCGATAAGCCGCGTCACGTCGAGGCTCCGCACCAGTTTTTCGACCTCCACCGACTCGAACTGCCCCCAGGATTCATTGAAAGGGATCCACACGGCGATGGATGGATGGTTATACAGGTGCGCGACGACCTCGGCCGTCTCTTCCCGGAAGCCCTGGCGCGCCTCCTCACTCTCCCGCCACGCCCGCCTAAGGGAACTTTTCGTTCTGTCGGATCGACGATAATTGAAGAGCATGGCCAGGGCCGACTCGAATAAGCCGACCATATTCCTGCCGCCGGATATCATGTCCTGAATCACGATCAGTCCGAGACGGTCCGCGTGATAGTACCATCGCCGGGGCTCGACCTTGATGTGTTTCCGGGTCATGTTGAACCCGAGGTCCAAGGTCTTCTGTATGTCGAAGAGGATCGCCTCTTCCGAGGGGGGCGTCATCCCGCCGTCGGGCCAATAGCCCTGATCGAGCGGCCCGTGGAGAAACAGGGGTCGGTTGTTCAGGTGAATCCTGGGAATGCCGCTGCCGTCTCCGCCGGAGGAGATCTTTCTCATGGCGAAATAGCTGTCCACGCTGTCGACAGGATCGGTACTGCCGACAAGGGTCACCTTCAGATCATAGAGGAAGGGATTCCCGGGCTCCCAGAGTACGGGGTCCCTCACGGGCAGCTCCACAGGAGTGCCGGTCTCTCCTTCGATCATTCCGGCCTCTTTTCCGTTCACGAAGCTTTCGAGTCGAACTTTTCCCAGGGCCAATGAATCCACCTCGACCGTCACGATCCCGCGGTCTATGTCCGGGGTGATTCTGAGACTCCTGATATAGTTCTCTTCCGGTACCGCCTCGAGCCAGACGGTCTGCCAGATGCCGCTGGTGGCGGTATAGTAAAGGGTTCCGGGATAGAGGGCCTGTTTCCCCTTTTGTTGCCAGTGGGTGTCGCTCGGGTCCCGAACGGCCAGAACGAGCTCGTTCTCTCCCCTCTCGAGGCCCTCGGTAACATCAAAGCTGAAAGGTACATAGCCGCCGGTGTGTCCACCCAATTCTCTCCCGTTGAGGTAACAGACGCATTTCCAGTCGATCCCTTCGAAGTGCAGCAGGATGCGTCTGTTCTTCCAGGTTTCGGGAAGGGAGAAGAAACGGCGATACCAGAGTGTTTCCTCCGGCATCAGTTTGCGCTTCACACCGGAGAGGGCGGTTTCGATGGCAAAGGGTACGAGAATTTTTTCGCCGGAAAAACCGGGACGGGCCGCGTTGTTTGCGGCAACGCAATAATCCCAGAGACCGTTGAGGCTCTTCCACTCGGGCCGTCGCATCATGGGGCGCGGATATTCCGGCAGAGGGGATTCCGGATCGATCGTCTCCGCCCATGGGGTCGAGATGCGCTCCTCTCGCGGTCTCCATTCCGACATGGATACTCCGGGGGGCTTGGACTTAATGCATTTCGAGCGGACTTTGGCTCTCAGAATTTTAACGCAGAGGCGCAGAGACGCAGAGGACTGTTAATAAATCGATTCAAACCAATAAACTTGACAATCGTTTAAAAAATAATAAATTGGACATGTCATTTCGACCGCAGGGAGAAATCTTTTCTTTTCAGCTTGTGCCCTCAGAAGGATTTCTCGCGGAGTTTATCCTGAGCGAAGCGAAGGACCTTAATGAAAAAAATCATACGACATAGGTTTCATTCTCTCTGCGCCTCTGCGTCTCTGCGTTAAAACTCTTCAACGGAAGAAACCGGATTTCCAGCGCAACCTGGCTATCCTCTCAGCTCCGCCAGTATCTCCTCGCGCAGCTCCTGCTTGAGCTCCGCTTTCCAGGATGCGAGGTCATCTTCCAGGAAGATCCGGGAGACCTTCTTGGTCTTCACGTTCTCCAGGTACAGGCCTTCCTCGTCCTCGAACATCCTCCAGAGCTTCTTCCCATCTTTCTGGAAGATGATATCCCCCGTGTAGTACCCATGGGCCTCGACATAGCCCTCTACGTCCAACTTATACTGAGGGCTCGCCGTGCCTATGCCGACGTTTCCGGAAGGCTTCATCCTCATAACCTCGGATTTCACAGCTCCGTCGGAGTAGTCGAAGACGAAGTCCCTGTACTCTCCCGTGCCCCTTCTTTGCATCCGGATCCCGTACTGAGTCTCCGAGGGGTACCCATTGTTGTAGAGGTCGAAATACTCGACGTTCGGCTCATCCCCCCGAACGATGGCCAGGGTCGCCTCGTTGCTGCCCGCCCAGCCGGGAGGCGCCCAGAGCTGCATGATGGTGTAGTCGGTGGCATACCTCCTCAGGATGGCAAAGCCGGTGCCGCCGCGATAGAAGGCGAGGTCGGCATCCCCGCCGGTGGGGGGGACGAAGTTGTAGCCTCCGCCCTGGAGGAAGACGTCGCCGCCGGAGACGTGGAGCTTCGCGCCCGGGTTGGTTGTTCCGATGCCCACGTCGCCGTCCCCTGCGAAATAGAGGCCGTGTGCATTGGGTTCCTGGTCGTGCACGCCGACGCAGTACTGGGCGATCCAGACTATCCACTCCCAGAGCGTCTGTTTCGTGCCGTCCTCTTTGGCCATGATCTTCTGAGTGGAAAGGACGCCGACAAGAAAGACGATCAGCAGAATCGAGGCGATCTTCATCGTTCTTTTCATTTTCCCTCCTCCTTTTTCGATTTAGGGTCTACTCTATTTCGGGCTCAGCGGGCGGGCACGAGATCGGGCGCGTAGAATCCAATCACCCTGCCGTCAACCGACGCCTCCTCTTCGATAACGATCCCCCCGAGTGCGCGGAATATCTCGTCGGCATAGAGCTGGTGTCCGGCATCGTTGGGGTGGACCTCGTCGATCAGGTAGGGATCGAGCCAGGTGTCGCCCAGGGCGCCGAGCATGTCGGCCAGAACGATCCCCTCGACCTGTCCGAGGATCCCGCGGAACAGGCCCAGCGCGATTTTCATGATGAAGGATGCAAGCGGCTGAAAGGGGTCGATGAGCTCAGACATGGCCGTACTGTTGGCTACGTTCATGTAGATGACGTAGACGATGTCGCAGTCCGGATTGATAGCGCGAACCGCACCGACGATGGTCACGATGTTGGGGATGATGTTGAGCAGGTACTCTGGATTCTCCAGAAAGTGCTGGATGATCGCGACCGGGTCGTAGGGAGGCCCTTCGGGCACATAGACGTCCAGGTCGTTGCCCCCGAGAGCGATGGTCAGCACGTCCGTCTCCGGCAGCACCGGGGCGAGCCGGTCGTCGAAGTATCCCGACTCGGCTCCGGGGAGCCACTGCCAGGTGGCGCTCCCGCTGACGGAGAGGTTCGCGCACGTGGCATCGACCATCTCGGAGAAGCGGGCCGCTAACCGCTCCGGAAAAGGAACCTCCGATCCCTCCACTCCCAGGCTGTCGCCGATGGCCACCACGTGCACGGCCCCTTCGCGGATCGCGTCCGGAACCCGCAGGGCCTGGTTCGTGCTGGTGCATTTGCGGGCCGGATCGATCCCCACGTCTACGAGGTAGGTGCCGGGCGCCACGCCGTCGAAGAGGAAAAAGCCATGATCCGTCGTGACCGCGTGCTGCTCGCCGGCACCGTCCAGCAGGTGGACGTCGATCCCGGGCAGGGTCGCGTCGAAGGAGTCGACCCACTGGTAGTACTCGGATCGGGAGCTCGAATTCCCATCGTGGTAGACCAGCCCCCAGACCGTTCCCGCACCGGCCGGAGCGGCGGGAAGGGCCAGGAGGAGAGCGACAAAAAAAACAGTGGGCTTGAGGCGATTCATGGCTAGGGCCTCCTGTATTTCACCTATCACCCTTCAACGAACATTTGTCCTCTACTATTTCAAACCTTACGTTACACAAATTCACCACAGAGGACACAGAGAGCACAGAGAAAGGAAGATCTTGAAAAAATTCATTCTCTCTCTGTGTTCTCTGTGTCCTCTGTGGTTGAAAAAAAATCATTTCATAAGCTCCTCTGTTTTCTTCTCTTCGGTCAAATCCTTTCCTTCAATCCCCTGTAGGAAACCATCACCATTATACCACAACTGAAGGCGCCGGAGAAATCACATCAGCCCTTCCGCCCGGAGGTTTTCCACGAAGGTCTCGCCCGCCTGCGAACCGAACCTATAGAAGACGGGGGGGGCCCCGAGAGGCGCGGGGACCGTGACCCGGCCGCCTCCGGTACTCGAGCCGTAGGTCCCGCCGCTCCAGACGTGGATCCATTCACCCGCGGGCAGGTAGGCGTCCACCTCCCTCGCCCCTTCCTCCACCACCGGGGCCACCATGAGGTCGGGCCCGAGCATCCACTGGCAGTCGAGGTCGTACACGTTGGGATCGTCCGGATAGTGGAGCATGGGATGTCGAGCAAGGGGATGACCCCGCTCGGCCGCGGCCCGCATCAGGTCGCGGCGAAGGAAGGCGAGGGCCCGGAAGACCTTGGCGAACCGGGCGAAGTGATCCAGGGTTTCCTCGTCCGTGTAGAACTGGGCGTTCTGCTCCGGCTGGGTCCCCTCGTGGGTCCTGTAGACCGCCGTGAACGCGCTCGCCTCCATCCAGCGCATGAGCAGCTCCCTGGACCGGATGTAGTTGAGGATGACCGCACTGACGGTGGTGTACCCGCCGATGTCGCTGTGGTTGAGGCTGTAGCCCGAGAGGCCGCCCGAGAGCATCCCCTTGACTGCCGACTTCAGGCCGTCGTGGCCGTCGAAGGTGACGAGCTGGTCCCCGAGCCAGAACAGGGTGCTCAGGCCGGGGCTCCTCGTGTAGCCGCTCCGGGAGAAGAAGACGACCTCCCCCTCCACGCTCGCCTCCCGGAGGACCTCACGGTTCAGCCCGGCCCACGCCTCAGGGTATCTATTATGATAGAGCGCGGCCTCCTCCCCGGAGTGGAGCACGGCGTCAAAGGGGAGCGCCTCTCCGTAGTCCGCCATCCATCCCGAGGCCCCCGCCCCGAGCACCTGGTCGCGGATCACATCCTTGTACCAGGCGCGGGCGCCTGGATGGGTCAGGTCCACGAGCCCCGCGTCGAAGGTCGTGTTCGTGATCATGTAGGGCTCCCCCTGCCGGTCCTTCACGAGAAAGCCTTGCCCCGCGGCCTCCCGGAAGAGGTTCCGCTCGTAGTCCCCCTTCTCCTCCACGTCGACCAGCATGGGGTTGACGTAGGTCATGACCCGGATCCCCTGGGCCCGCAGGGCCTGGACCATCTCCTCCCAGCCTGGGTACTGGCCCCGGTCGAGCTCCCAGTTCCACCAGAGCTGCGAGGCGAGCAGGGTGACGCGCTTGCCGACCCAGTCCTGCAGCCAGAAGGCCGCCACCGGCGTGTCATGGGCCTGGAGAAGGTCGAGCTTGTCGTAGACCTCGGCCGTGCCGCCCTGCATGCCCACCACGGCGCCCTCGCTGATCCAGTCCGGCAGAGGCGGCATTCGGCCTGCATGGCTCGTGTACTCCTCGATGAGATCCAGGGGCGAGCCGCCCCGGAGGATGCGCCCCTGCATCCGCCGGCCGAACAGGGTGATCTCCAGGTGGTCCGGGTCCTCCATGTCGAAGATCGAGACCTCGTAGTTTTCGAGGAAGAGGGATCGCCCCAGGCTGGTTATGAAGAAGGGGACCACGGCGTAGGTGGTGTACCAGTCGCCCCCGGACCCGGGGGCGACGAGGTTGAGGAGCGAGGTCAGGGGTTCGGCTCCGCGGCCGATCCCCTGCTCCTGTGTGATGACCGGGAGCTTGCGGCCCTTGAGGTCCAGCTGGGAGAACTGCTCGCCGAAGCCGAAGAAGCGCTCCTCCGGCGTCGAGGCGAGGCGGAGGTGAAGGGAGTTAACCTCGGGGGAGGCATCGGTGAGCTCGAGGCGAAAGGCGACTTGGTTGGCGCCGACCTGCTCGAAGCGCATGGTATAGCCTGCCCCACAGCCCCGGCCGTGGAGCCGCCCCGAGAGGGTCACCGCGCCCTCCTCGGCCGTGATCGAATCGAGGGTCTGTCCGTCACAGGAGTACAGGGTGTCCGCCTCGATCGAAAATGAGCCGCGGCTCTCCTCGATGTTCACGTCAGCAACAGAGGCCGAGACGAAGCCGGAGCCCGACGCGGTCTCCCACAGAACCTCGCCCGGACGCGAGGCGTGGGTGAGGGCGTGGTGCGGGACCGGTCCGTGTGAGTAGTCCACGGCGAGGCGATAAGAGCCGAGGGGGTAGGTCTCTGTCCGAGCGCCCTTTCCCGGGCCGTGGCACCCGCCGGGGCCGAGCATGGCGCAGCAGCATCCGATCAAGAGGATCAACCGAAGCAGAGACAGGCGACTCCACCCGATCGATAAGAAAGATAACGGAGGGCTCATCGATTCGGTCTTCGATTCCAGATAACAGACGGATCGCAGGGAGATCATGAGGTCTCCGTCTTATCACCTGATCGATCCTCTTGTTTTGATCGATCCTTGTCTCCGGACTTGCCAGGCTTGATCCAGTCGATCCCCGGGTCCTCTCCCCTCCAGCCCACGACCCTGGCCGGGATGCCTGCCATGAACGCACTCGGCGGGACCTTGCCGGTGACGACCGAGTTGGGGCCGACAAGAGTGCCTCTACCGATGTGGGCTCCCGGCAATATACGGCTCCCGCCCCCGCACCCCACGTCGTCCTCGAGGATCGTCGTATTCGGGATCATCCCCTGAAGATGAAAGTATTTGCCCTTTCGGAATTCATGGTCCTCAGAGTAGACGTGGGCGCTATGGGCGAGACTGACGTGATCGCCGATGATGATCTCCCCCCGGCCGCCCATGGCCACGTAATCATGAATAAAGCAATTCTTCCCGATGGAGATGTTCCGGGGAAAGTAGAAGGTGGCCCCCTCCATGATCTTCCAGGACTCGATCTTTTTCATGAAGATCTTGAGCACAAGGAAGCGGAGGAAGCACCCGATCGGCGCCGGGAGGTATTTCACGAACCAGTAGATCGTCTGGAAGACGGTCTCGTAGAGGAGCTCGAAGTAGTCGAACTCCCTCTCGTCAGTCGAGTCGGTGTATTCGGCATCGCCCTGCATGTACATCACCTCCATCTTCTCTTCACGTCAGCTCCCTCGGCTTCAATTTATCCAGCGTCTCTAGAGAACAAGTAAAAACGTAGGGGCGGGGTTTATCCCCGCCCGTGCTGAGGCCCTCGACTGACGGGCGGGGATAAACCCCGCCCCTACATTAGCGGCACGATAGGCTTAAGTCAATTTTTGTTGTTGTGTTGACTCCCGATTGTGGTATCATGCCTTCGTAACATAATCACGAATAGGAGCATTATAGTGAACAGAGAAAAAACCTTTCGCGCCCGCCTCCTGGCCGCGGCGGTCGGCCTGTTTCTCGTAGCGGGCCCGGCGGGGTGCGGCGACGGCGATCGAGATGAGCCGGACACAGCGGCCCTGGACCTCCAGCGGGCCGAGGAGGAGATGGGCGGGGCCAACTTCTCCACGGCCTATGTGTACTATGAGCTGGCCCTGGAGAAGCTCCTCGACGACGACCCGTCCAACGACGGAGACGTTCCGGCCGACGCCGTGGAGAGGGCCTCTTACGGCTCGGTCCTCACCCTGATCACCCTCCCGCTGAAGATAGCGGAGGGATTCATCCAGAGCTGGCTCCTGGGAGACCGCCACCCTGTGAGCCGATTCATCAAAGAGGATTACCTGCGCCGCTCGGGATCGTACGAGCTCCCCACGAATCTCGTGACGGTCTACCTCCTCGAGTTCATCCTGCCCGACCTGGACAGGAGCATCGCCCGGATCGACTCTATCCTCGAGGGCCCGGACTTTGCCTACCCGCTCCCCCCGATCCGGCTCGCCCTGTTCGGCCACGCCTACGAGCTGCCTCACGCGGGCGACGAGCAGGGCCTGGGCAGGCACGACCTCGTGGAGGCGAGCCTTCTGTCGACCTTGCTCCATATGGGCCGCTGGCTGGCCCGGAGCGTGACCGCCTACAACCTCGACATGGACGTGGCCAACATCGACGCCATCCTGGAGATCCTCATGAGCGGGGACCTCACCGAGATCTTCAGCCTCGTCCAGGAGTATCCCCACCTCCTCACCCTGAGCTCTCTGGAGACGAACGGCGTGGACGGCGCCGAGATGCTCGCCTCGGCCCACGAGGACCTCAAGGACACGATCCACAGGATCCGGGACGACGAGGACGGAGACGGGCAGTGGGAGACCCTGCCGGACGGCCAGATCGATCCCGAGGAGCTTCCGGACGACTTCTTCGACGCCCTGGCCCAGGACTCCGGAAGCCAGGTCGACCACATCGTCGGGAGGGCCGCCAACGGGTTCTCGCTGAACGTGAGGGACAACGGGACGCCCATGGAGGGTGGATTGGCAGAGGCGGCACTGAATCTCCTGGTGCAGGCCCTGTTTCACCCGGCCCTTGTGAAGACCGTCGAAAAGATGTGCCTGGCCGACGCCCCTCCGGAGCTGCGTGCCTTCAACGGAATCGATGATGACTGCGACGGGGTGGTCGACGACGTCCCCCTGCCCGTGGGACTCGCGATCTCGCTCCTGGGCATTCCGGACTGGAGCGGCCTCTACGGGCCCGACCTGTTTCCGGCCGCCTTCTTTACTCAGGCGCCGGACGTGCGGGACCTTCTGCCCGCCTGGGACGAGGAGCTGGGGGATCCCGGCTGGTTCGGGATCGTGGTGGACCGGACCGAGACCTATGACGACGTGAACGGAAACGGCCGGTACGATCCAGGGGTGGACATTCTCGACGACGCACCCCACACCTACGGGCATCACAGCTACCCGCCCGACGGCCGGTACCAGCCTGTCTTTCTGTTCATCGACGACCCCACGCTGGGTAGCATACTCGGGTACCGGTTCGGCGCGCACCCCGGCGACGATCTGAACCTACTGAACCTCCTGGTCTCCGGGCTCGCCGGGGGGTATTGAGTGGTCAGCCATCCGACTCGATGTCGCAAATGTTACGTTACATAGATTCACCACAGAGGACACAGAGAGCACAGAGAAAGAAAGAGTATGATAAAGCTATTCCCTCTCTGTGACCTCTGTGTCCTCTGTGGTGAAAAAAATCTTTACCCCATGTTTCTCCAACTTTGCGCCTTTGCGATAGAACTCTTCAGTGGCCAAAAAGCCATAAAGGAGTCATGAAGTTGAAAAAGCCTCTTTTTATCAGGATAATCCTCGCCATCCTCATCGCCCTGGCCGGCTGCAGCTCCTCTTCCGACCCGAAAACAGTAGAGGACCATGACGGCACCATCCCTGTGTTTCCCAAATCGCCGCCCCCCGAGCACTTGATCGTATACGACGCGCGCGCCGAGAGCCTCTCCATGCAGTACCTCCTGGTCTCGCTCCAGGGCGTGGTGAACCGGACGAGCCCGCGTATTTATCTGCGCTCTTCTCCTTACGGCCCGGGCGATCCCCACGAACACGAGGACTTCTGGCTCGAGGAGATGGTCGCCTTCTTCGGGGTCACCTACGAGACGGCCTCCTCCCCGGATGCCCTGCTCGACCGGTACGCCGCCGAGCTCTCCGGGATGATCATCTACGACCCGGACATGCCCCACACGCTCCACGCCGCCGTCATGCTCGCCGGCCAGAGCCGGGCCCTGGTCGTCACGCCCGATCTGGCCGACTGGCTCTCGGCCTGGGCCCTTCCGCTCCTCGATGACCTTCGAGGACGGTGGACCTCTAATGAGGACCTGTATCGCTGGGCCTTCGAGAACCTCTGGCCGGTCTGCACCCATGACGTGATCGCCTACTCGTGGCCCGGACGGCCCATGCTCCTGGACTACCTGATCGCACACAAGATCTTCATTGTGGGGCTGAACCCGCACCGGGCCAACGAACGCGCGCTCCTGGAAGAGATCTACGACGCCACGCCCCGGAACATCCCGGTGCTCGGGTGGGTGGTGGATGAGCTGCTCGGGGTGGCCCTCTTATCACAATACGGAAAGTTCCTCGACGCCTCGGACCATTCGGCCAACCTCTCGGTGCGCTCCGGCCTGGAGCCCCTAACGCCCGAGCCGATCCCGGACCCAAACCCGCCGGCCCTGGAGAACCGGATCTACCTGGCCTTCGGCTACACCGACGGGGACAACATCTCCTACATCAACCGCAACATGCTCGGCCAGTGGCTCGACCCGGAGAGGGGCTCCATCCCCCTGGGGTGGGAGCTCAATGTGGCCATCTGGGACCTGGCGCCCGAGCAGCTCAACTACTACTACCGCACGGCCACCCCCAACGACTGCTTCATCGGCCCACCGAGCGGGATCGGCTACATGTACCCGAACCTCTACCCCTCATCCTCCCTGGACGAGTTTCTCCTGCTCTCCCGGCTCTACTACGACCGGTGCGCCTACAGGCACGCCTGGCTGATCAACGACGACCTCACCCTGTCCGATGAGATCGCGTGCACCTTCGCCGAGTGGATGGACGTGGACGGCATCTTCATCGACTACTGGGACAACATGGACAAGGGGTGGTACTACGCCTCCTGCGGGGTCCCGGTGGTCCGCTCCCAGTACATTTATCTTCTCGGCCCGGAGCAGATCCCGTGGATCCTGGAAGAGGCGTGCACCGCAAAGACCTATCTCTTCCCTAATGAGCCGATGTTCCTCTTCATCGGCGTGAACGCCTGGGCCACCCCCCCGACCTTTCTGAAGGGCATCGTGGAGGACCTTCACGAAGACTTTTCCGTGGTCCGCCCCGACACGCTCATGTCGCTCATGAGCGAAGCCCGCTAATAAACCCTACCGTTGCATAAACCCGCAGTCGGAAATCGCTGACGCTCGCGCCAGCTCGGATCTTTCGCAACGGGTCTGTACTATTTCCTCAAGAATCCTGTAACGAATCCCGTTCCAACTTCTCTAATTGACATATGAAAGCAGGCCCGACGAAACCAGGATCACAGAAAGGAGGCAGTAGACATGAAAAAACAAAAGCCGTTGTTCATCTCGTTCGCAGTCGTCATCCTCTGCGCTCTCACGATGCCGTGGAGCGTGCTCGGGGATGAAGGAATCTCAGAGTCCTCCGTCGCGCCACCTTCTTTGGACGGGAACTGGTCCTTGACCGTAAACTGGATCGATCCCCCGGACTGGGACACGGTCGACATGGAGGTCATCATGGAGACTTCCTTTTCGGGGTATGTCCAGTTCTGGGTGTGGGAGGGATTTTATGATTATGGGGCTATCTTTACGGATGGAACGAGCGTCCTCTGGACCTACTGGTGGACCACCTTCTACTTTGGCACAGTTTTCAGCCCGGACTTCATGGGGGGATTCATGATCGGTACCGATGGCGACTATGGCGTCTGGCACGCGTACAAGCTACCGTGGGACGCGCAATAGGGCCTCGCCAACATCCTGGAGTCGGGCCTGCGCGCCGGGATGTCTCCCGGAAAGCCCGCGATAGGGGCCTCTTTGACAATCCGGCGACCCAGATGATAAGAACCCTTTGCCATGCCGAATGAAGAGCACTTCAGAAGGCTGGAGCGAATGTACGCTTCGGCGCCGACGAACCAGTATTACCTTCCATCGATCCGGATCGACGAGGGGCATGCGGAGGTCGAGATTCCGGTCCGGCCCGATTTCTTCCACGTTGCAGGGGCCGTTCACGGCTCGGCCTACTTCAAGGCCATGGACGACGCGGCCTACTTCTCCGTGAACTCCCTCGTGGAGGACGTATTCGTCCTGACCGTCTCGTTTTCGGTCTACCTCGTCCGCCCCATCTCAAAGGGGACGATGAAGGCTTTCGGAAAAGTCGTTCACCGGTCGCAGCGCCTATTCCTGGCGGAAGCGGAGCTGTTCGATTCGGAGGGATGCCAGATCGCCCGGGGAAGCGGCTCCTTCATGCGAAGCGACATCCCCTTCTCTGCGGATCTCGGCTACGTTTAAGAACTCAATGCCATTCAGGCGAGCTTTTTCTCTCCGTCGTTTCAAACGGTACGTTATATAAATTCACCACAGAGGACACAGAGAGCACAGAGAAAGCAACAGTTTGATTTCATTCATCCTCTCTCTGTGACCTCTGTGTCCTCTGTGTCCTCTGTGGTTGAAAAAATCTTTTTTATAAGGCCCACGGAGTTCCTTCTCTGCGTCTTTGCGACTTTGCGTTAAGACCCTCACGCCCGCCCCCCGCGCCTCCTCAGCCGTCCCCTCCTCCCGAAGCCGATACGGCGGAAGCTCCTCGCGCACGAGATGTCGCAGTTGCTGCAAATGGTGTAGTTCTCTTTTCTGAGGTTCTCGGGCTGCAGTGAGCCCCGGGTGGGATCCGAGTCGAGGATGGAGCCGAGGCGCACCTCCCCCTTGACGTCGTGGGAGCACGGATAGACAGCTCCGTCCCAGGCGATGAAGATCATGGAATAGCAGAAGCGATCCTCCAGTGGGATCGCACCGTCCGGTACCTCCCTGTTGTAAAGCCCGGTGCCGTCCAGCTCCCCGGCCCTGTTGTTCAGGGGATAGAGATTCACCCCGTCCACGCCGCGGCGGCGCCACTGCCTGATCAGCTTGCCCGTCTCCACTCCTCGCAGGATCGTAGCCTGCACCGTGACCAGGGGCCGTCCCGAGGGCCTTGCCGCCGCCATGAGCCTGTCCATGCCGTCCAGCATGTTCCTGTACCGGAGGCCCGCCATGATCCGCTCGTACTCGGGGCCGCTCGTTCCGTTCACGCTCACGTTGACGATGTCCACACCGGCGTCGACGATCGCCCGGACCGCTGCCTCGTCCAGCAGGGATCCGTTCGTGTTGATCTGGACGGTCGCCCCGAGGGTCCTCTTGATCTCGCCCGCCATGGCCAGGGCCTCGGGGTGGAGCAGGGGCTCGCCGAAGCCGGACAGGATCACCGCCTTCGGTCTCAGACGCCGGCACCAGGCCAGGGCCGCGGAAAAGGTGGGCCCGTCCATCCGGCCCACCGGGCGGGCAAGTGCGCTCCGGGGACACATGACGCACCTGGCGTTGCAGTGGGCCGTGATCTCCAGGTCCACATACCGGGGAGGCCCATCTTCCGCCCACTGTTTCGTCCGGCCGGGCCCTTTCCCGCTCACCTCGCCCTCCCGTATCGGCCGATTCCCAGGGCACGGCGCGCACGCCAGGAGGCCCATCGGCGCACATCTCCCCGGGTCGCTCTCTTCCAGTCCGCCCTGAGCGGCAGAGGCACCGGGCCTTCCAGAGTGAGGGTTTCGCCGTCCTGGGTCCGGTAATCGATGCTGAGCTGATGAAACCCTCCGGCCCGGCCGCGGCGGAAGCCCACCATCTCCATGTCAAGGCTGCGGCGGGCGATCATCCTCTCGGCCAGCCAGCGCACGTGTCCGGGCCCGGCGTCGGTGCCGATCACATCCCAGGAGAGGTTGTGCTTGTGAATGCGCTTCAAGTAGAGCGGCTCCTGGATGATCTCGAAGGGGCCGGCCTCCTCGAGCTTGGCGAACAGATCGCTGTCGGCGCCGAACCGTATGGCCGGGTCCCCCTCCCAGCCTCCGACGCGTTCATAGCGCTCCCTGGAGAAGAGGTAGAGCTGGCTCACGTTGAACAGGTCCTCCGTCATGCCGCGGGTGAGGCGGCGCTGAGGCGGTGTGAAGGTCAGCTCCGTGGGGATGCCCTTCCCGTCGACGTAACGCATACCCGTACGTACGAGGGCCGCACCGGGACAGGCACCGGCCTTCTCGACGAGCGCCCCGACGGCGCCGGGTAGGATCATGTCGTCCTCGTCGATGGTGGTGATGTAGGCAGAGTCCGTCTGCGTCGTGAGATTACGCCGGGCCTCGACCGTTCCCTGCCGCTCCTGGTGGTAGACGTGGATGCGCGCGTGGTCCCCGTAGCGGTCGATCACGCGCCCGAGGGCCGGCCCCCCATCGCCGTCGACCATGATGTTGAGATTCCAGTCGTCGAAGGTCTGGACCAGCACCGAGCGGATGAGATCCGCCAGGTAGCGGGCATTGTAGACCGGGGTTTCTATGGATACCAGGGCGCCCACTCCCTACCTCTCCGCCCCGTCACGCGGATGCTTCGCGATCCTCTCCACGAGCCGCTCGCCGAAGCGCCGGCGGTCCATCCACAGGGCAAAGGAGACGAGCCCTTCGATGCGCTTCACTTTCCTGTCGCTCCCGAACCGGCGCATCAGGGTGAGCGCCGCCCGGGGTACGCTCTCCTCCTCCACGAACAGACCCGTCATGAAATAGTAGACGTGGCAGAAAAACCGGAGATGGACGAGCACGGCCAGCGTGGCTCGCTCGTCTTCGTCGAGGGGACGGTGCTCATGATAGGCCCACAGGAAACGCTGCGCCGCATCCATGTCCCCTCTCGAAAAATTGAGAAGCCCGTCGCACAGGTCCACGAGGGGGAGCTCGACCCGGCAGCGGTGAAGGTCCCAGAGCTTTACGACACGGTCCTCTTCATCGAAGGCGATGTTGTTGTGCTTGAAATCGCCGTGAATGACGCAGGAGCCACTCTCAACGGCCCTCTGACGAAGATCCCGGCAAGGGCCTCCCTGCAGGGCGAGAAGGTACTTCCCGGCCGCGCTCTCGAGCGGCCCGAGCCGCGTGCGGATCTTCGAATTGCGACTCCCTTCGTTTGCGCACAGGGCGGCCTCGATCCGGGGCATCGACTCTAAGGCTTCCTCCAAAAATGTGATCAGGTCCCCCTCGGGCAGCGCCCCGTCCCCTCCCGGCGGCGCCTGAAAGCCTTCCATGGCCTTGTGGAGCCGGGCCAGCGCGCGGCCGGCCCGCTCGACCCTGGTCGGGCTCAGGCCCACCTCCTCCTTTTCGTAGATTTTCCCCCGGATCCATTCGAACAGGGCGTACATCTCGCCGCCGATCCGAACGAGGCCGTCTCCGGTGCGGCTCGGCACGATCCGGATCATCTCACCGAATCCACCGGCCCTGGCATGTTCCGCCACGGAGTGCTCGAAGAGGATCTTCGCTGTGGGGTCCAGGCCGGGCCCGCGATACTCGTAGCGGTCGTAGCGGCGAAGGCAGTATTCGGCCTTCTCCGAGCGCACATGGAAGAGGTGGTCCCCGCTCCCACCCTGGGGCGGATCGACCGCCTGTACGTGCATAAAGGCGAAGGGATACTCTTCCTGGACGGCCGGGTGAATCCCGGCCTCCTCGAGTTGGGTCTTCAATCGATTCGAGCTTCCTTGCACAGGCTTTATCCCAATATAAATTCACCACAGAGGACACAGAGGTCACAGAGGAAGAAAGAGTTTTGATTTCTCTGATTCTCTCTCTGTGACCTCTGTGTCCTCTGTGGTTGAAAAAAATCTATTTTATGTGCGCCACGTATTATTTCTCTGCGTCTTTGCGTTTGAATTGTTCAATGAAAATGTTCTACATCATCTGCGAAAAAAAGTGTTCCCCAGGTCGCGCCAGAACTTCGATTTCGCCGGGTAGAGACGGACCGCCCGGCCCAAGCTGGCGCGTGCCTCGCGCCGCCGGCCCGCCTCCAGCAGGGCGCGTCCGTAGTAGTAGTGCATCTTGGCCACTTTCTTGTTCACTGCCCGCCGTCCGAGTTGCTCCGCGAGCTCCGGGCACTCCCGGGCCGCCCGCTCCACGATGAGCAGGGCCGAGCGCTGCAGGGTCACGGCGTCGCTGCGCTTGTTGCCTTCGTGGTGCCGCACACGCGCCAGCGGGGCCGGCACATAGCGGATCGGAAAGCGCCGGGCGATCCTGAGCCACAGATCATAGTCCTCGAAGTAGATGGTCTCGTCGAAGGGGCCCACTTCGTCCAAACAGGACTTGCGCACCAGCACGGTGGCCGGGTGGATGAGGTTCTTTCGGAACAGGCTCGCAAAGGCCCTGTCCCCGGAGATCCGCTCGTTGACCTTGGCGTCGTCGAACCGGACCCCCTGGTGCTCGGACAGATCGCCGAAGGCGTCGAAGTTCGAGAAGACCAGGCCCACATCCGCCTCGGCCTCGAGGATCGGGACCTGGGCGGCCAGTCGATCGGGCGCCCAGAGGTCGTCTTGGTCGAGAAAGGCGATGAGCCCGCCCTGGGCCTCGCGTATGCCGCGGTTGCGGGCCGCCGCGGTCCCACGGTTCTCCTGGCGGATCAGGCGCAGGCCCGGGCGATCCCGGCAGATCCGGGCCGTGTCGTCCGTGGAGCCGTCGTCCACCAAGACCACTTCCAGGTCCCGGTACGTCTGGTCCTCTATGGATCGGAGCGCCTCGTCGATCGTGGCCGAACCGTTGTAGGCCGGCATGATCACGCTCACCCGCGGCACGGCATCGAATTCACGCATAATTCCCTGCACTTATCGCCCTCCGGGCGGACTTTTGCTCACTGTCAATTCAAACCTTTCGTTAAATAAATTCACCACAGAGGACACAGAGAGCACAGAGGAAGAAGGAGTTTGATTCCATTAATTCTCTCTCTGTGACCTCTGTGTCCTCTGTGGTGAAAAAATCCTTTCCATTTGCTCCACGAATTTTTTCTCTGCGCCTCTGCGTTAAAACTCTGCTACGGAAAAAGAATTGGATTTCCTATGCAAATAAGTCAGCACGTATCCCCCTCTTCTCCTCCTTCGGTCTGGAGACGGAAGAGCTCGCGATAGATCCCTTCGCGCGACACGAGCTCCTCGTGCCGTCCGATGGCGGTGATGCGGCCCTCTTCGAGGACCACGATCCTGTCGGCGCTGCGCACCGTGGAGAGCCTGTGGGCGATGACGAAGGTGGTCCGACCCCGCAGCAGGTTGTCCAGGGCCTTCTGCACGGCCTGCTCCGACTTGGAGTCGAGGGAGCTGGTCGCCTCGTCGAGGATCAGGATGGCCGGATTCTTGAGGATCGCCCTGGCAATGGTGATCCGCTGGCGCTGCCCTCCGGAGAGCCTCGACCCCCTGTCCCCAACCTCTGTGGCGTAGCCCTGGGGAAGGGAGCGGATGAAGTCGTGGATATAAGCGGCCCCGGCCGCCTGCTCGATCTCCTCCTGCGTGGCGTCGAGCTTGCCGTAGCGGATGTTCTTCTCGATGGTCGTGGCGAAGAGGAAGGGCTCTTGCGTGACGATGGCGATGTGGTCCATGAGGGAGTCGCGCGATATGCGCCGCAAATCGACCCCGTCGATCTCGATCATCCCCTCCTGGGGGTCGTGGAATCTGGCGATGAGGTCGGCCAGGGTGGTCTTCCCAACGCCCGTGCGCCCCACGAGGGCCACCATCTCACCGGCCTTCACTGAGAAGGCGATCTCCTCGAGGACCTTCTCTTCATCGTAGGCAAAGCCCACCCCCTTGAAGTCGATCCCCTCGCGGATGCCGTCCAGTCTGAAGGCGCCCGGGCTGTCCGGGTCCTGCGGGCTGAGATCGAGCACCTCGAAGACCCGGTCCGCCCCGACCAGGGAGTCCTGGATCGTGTTGTACGCCTTGGTGAGGGACTTGACCGGCCGGTAGAGGGTGGTGGCGATGGCCAGGAAGGCGAGGAGCTTGGCCACGGTGAGGCCGAATCCGTGATAGATGATCAGGTAGGCGCCGGCAAAAAAGATGATGATGTAGCTCACGTTGTTGAAGATCTCGATCACCGTATTGCTGGTTATCCGCACCTTGGAGACCTTCATCATGTTCCTGAACAGAAGCAGGCTCTCACGCCAGAACTCGTCGAGCTTGTGCTTCTCCATCTTGAAGGCCTTGATCACCTTGATCCCGGCGAAGATCTGCATCAGGATCTCGGTGCGGTCGGCCATCTTCTCCTGCCGCTTTACGCTGCGCGCCTTGATCTTCTTGCCGAACCGGGCGATGAGTAGAAGCAGGGGCGGGAAGATCAGAGCGATGATGAGCGAGAGCTGCCAGCTTATCACCAGCAGAAGCACCGCCCCCGTGACCAGAGTGATCGGGGCCTGGAACAGATCGCCCAGGAGCATGCCGAGCGAGGCTTGGGCCAGGCGCACGTCGTTGGTGACCCGGGAGTAGACATCCCCCTTCTTCTGCTTCGTATGGTACGCGAGCGGCAAGAAGAGGAGCTGCCGGCACAGGTCCTGCTGGATGTCGATCAGGACCCGACCGGAGATGTAGGCCGATATGTACCCCTTGACGAAGCTCATCAGCGGGATGATCCCGATCAGCGCCACCGCCACCAGGAGGATCTTGAAGAAGTTGTTCACAATGGTCCGGCGCAGACTTTCCTGCTCCTGTCTGGCCTCTTCGGCGGAGGCTTCCTTGAAGATGAGGTCTTTTTTGAGCTCGCCCCCTTCCATGAGATGGGTCTTGCTGATCACGTCCTCGTACAAGGGCTTTATGAGATAGGCGCGCCCATTCAGCCCGATCGAGAAGAGGACCATGCAGATCGCATTGACCGCGATGAGCTTCCAGTAAGGGAAGGCGTAGACGAGCAGGCGCCGGAGCGCCCTCATGGCCTGGTGTTTCATCATTGTTCGTCCCCCTCTCCGGCGCTGAACCGCTCCACCGGTGCGAGCCCCTTGGTGCACCTGTACTTCCCCCCGTCCTCGGCCCCGATGTGCTCCGTGTATTCGAACCTCACCCGGAGCCCGCCATCCTCGGACCGGACGGCCCGGGCGAGCCGCTCTTCCGAGGTGTGGGAAAATTCCCCGCCCGATGCGATCCGAATGGTGATCTCGGCCGGGGCGGTCTGCACGACCTGCCAGCGGCGCACGCCGGGTACATCGTCGAAGAGGCGGTGGAAGAAGGAGGCGTGAAAGCAGCGACCCGACGGGGATCGGATCAGGTCGATCTCGCGGCCCTCCAGGCGATCGATGCGAGGCGTGCCACGGCCGCAGGGACAGGGCCCCGCGGCGGCGGATGCGATGTCTCCCAGGCTGTACCGTATGAGCGGCATCACCCGGTTCCGAAGGCCTGTGACGATCACGTCTCCCGTCTCACCCTCGGCGCCCGAACCCGCCGGGCCCGCCACCTCCACCACGCAATTGTCGGCCACGATGTGAAATCCGCGGTGCTCCTCGCATTCTTGCGCCACCAGTCCCAGCTCGCGCGTGTAGTATGTGTCGTAGACCGAGCACCCAAAGATCTCCTCGACGAGGCGCCTGTCGTCGGGGCTCAGGGTCTCGGCGGTGCTCATGACGGCCGCCGGCCGGAGGCCGTCGACTCCCGCGTCCCGGACGGCCCGGGCCATCTCCACCAGCGGCACGGCGTAGCCGAAGAGGAACCGCGCCCCCCAGTTCCCGAGGGCGCACGCCCCGGCCAGCAGCTCCTCATCTGTCAGGGCCTCCACGTCCAGCCAGCGCTCGCGGCGCATCCAGTGCCGGAGCCTTTGGCCGTTTCCGCCGGACCTCTCTGGCCGCCGGCCCCAGAGAAAGGCGTGCTTCTCCCCGAAGCGGTAGCCGATTCTCCGCTGGCCGAGCAGATCGAGGGCGCGGCGGTAGGCCTTTACGGGCCGGTCGATGTAGATCGTGAGCGCCCTGCCCGACGTGCCGGAGGTGGACCGACGGACAAGTGCGGATCGATCCAGCCCTTCTTCAAGCAGCTCTTCGGCGTTCTCCTGAATTTCCTCCCGGGTGAGTACCGGGAGGCGTGCGAAGTCTTCCCATCCCCGGATCTCTTCGGGACACGCGCCGACATCGTCGAAGCGGCGCCGGTAGAAGGGGACGCTGCGGTATGCGTGGCGGAGGAGATCTTCGAGCATCTCCCACTGTCGCAGGCGGATCGCCTCGGGCGAGAGCCTCTCGTCCTTCTCCAGGCGATCCACTTCGGCGAGGACCGCGGGGCCGAAGCGCCGCCGCTCCGACCAGGCGGCCTGCCGGTGGCGAAGTTGTTTGACAAAATCCACAGTGGACTCTTCTATTCCTCAAGCAAATACGTGGGGCATGCTTTCTTGAAACTACGAAAAACGCGAATTACGCGAAGAAGTAGCTTCGAGCACCTACGGCCTCTGGGCTGGCTTTTTCTATCTCCGGCATTTCAAACATTACGTTAAACAATTTGACCACAGAGGACACAGAGAGCACAGAGTAAGGAATAGTCTGATCGCATTCAATCTCTCTCTGTGACCTCTGTGTCCTCTGTGGTCAAAAAAAAGCTTTTTCATAAGTCCCACGAATTTCCTCTGCGTCTTTGCGACATTCCACAATAGCTCTTTAGCGGAAAACAGTGGAGCTCCGTTCCGGGATCTCGAAATGAGATAAAAGTTGAGTTAGAACTTTTCGCGCTTTTCGCGTATTTCGTAGTTCCTATCTCCGGCCTCAAGGACGCGGCTTACTGTGTCCCTACCGCCGCCCCCGCAGAGGCCTCCACAGTTTCTCTCTCAGCTCCATGCGCCGGAGCTCCTCGCGCCAGCGCGTCTTCGTCGGCGCCGGGTAGATGGTGCGGAGCTTCACTACTTCGTCCTCCCCGGTCCTGTAGGATAGATCGAGAAAGGGGAAGGGGCTTCGGGTGCGAACCGGCCGGGCCCCGAGATATTCGAGCCCGAGGCGGCGGCGCTCGATCGTCCTGCCCACCAGCCAGCTTATGTGATCCGGGCGCGAGCGGTCCCGGCCCAGCGTGCGGGCGAGGTTCCGCGCGTGGATGCGCTTCTCATAGAGCGCATCATCGGCCGTCACGAAGGGGCCCAGCTCTTCGAGCCTGGCAAAGAGGTCGGCATCGCTACCGGTCTGCCCGTGGCCCGGATCTCCCACCCACCCGCCCACTCTCTCGTACAGGTCCCTGGGAAAGAGATAGAGCTGGCTCACGTCGAAGATGTTATCCGTCATCCCGTGGACCCGGGCCCGGCGCTGCGGCCCGTAGCGGAATCCCGACAACCTTCCGTCGTCCGCGATGAAGCGCATGCCTGAGCGGACCAGAGAAAAACGGTTCTTCCGGATTTAGACCGTATGGCCTCCAAACTCAGATCCCAGAAAGGCGAT
>CAZFWM010000017.1:0-41224 GCA_964522545.1 uncultured Thermodesulfobacteriota bacterium | reverse complement strand
GCCCATTGACATTGAGCCCACATCTACGCAAGCCGCGTAGATGTTGCGATGAAAGATTTTAATGGGAAAGGACAATCACTCCAATCACGAACACCATGACCATGGCGAACATGATCACGACGACCACGATTCCAAAGGGAGCCCGGCAGGCCGACTGAAGTTCGCCATCGCCCTGCTCTCCATCACCCTCGTCGCAGAGATCGCCGGCGGAATCCTGACCCACAGTCTGGCCCTTCTGGCCGACGCCGGGCACCTGTTCCTGGACCTCTTCGCCCTCACCCTGAGCCTGATCGCGACCCGCCTCGCACTGCTCCCGGCCACCTCGACCAAGACCTACGGGTGGCACCGTGCGGAGATCTTCGCCGCCCTGATCAACGGCTCCCTTCTGCTGGCGATGTCGCTGATCCTCTTCTACGAAGCCTGGCACCGCTTTCAGGCCCCGGCCGAGATCCTGGCCAAGCCGATGCTCATCGTGGCCCTGGTGGGACTCGCCGTGAATATAATCATAGCCTTTCGCCTGCACGGCCATCATCACGGGGATCTCAACCTGACCAGCGCCTACCTCCACGTGCTGGGCGACGCTGGGGCCTCCCTCGGCGTGGTCATCGCGGCGGTCGTCATCGCCCTGACCGGCTGGACCAAGGTCGACTCCCTGATCAGCGCCGGCATCGGCGTGCTCATCCTCGTCGGCTCGGCCCGCCTGATCTTCAACGCGGGACACATCTTTCTCGAATCGGTACCGAAGGGGCTCTCTCTCGAGGCCGTGGCCAAGGCCATCGAAGAGGTCGAGGGTGTGAACAGCGTTCACGACGTGCATATCTGGGCCATGTGCAGCCACATCATCAATCTCTCCTGCCATGTCAACATCGACCACAAGGGCCCGCAGTTTCACGACCGGATCGTCCGATCCGTCACGGAGATGCTGCGGCGGCGGTTCTGCATCATCCACCCCACCATCCAGGTGGACTATGAGAGCTGCAGCGACGAGATCGTGAGTCAGGACATGAATCATCAAGGCATATTGCATTAAAGACTATCATCAAGACATCTATATCTTTCTTCAGGAGAAATGACCGATGCCGGAAAAACTCGTGATCGTGGGAGGGGTGGCCGGAGGGGCCTCCGCGGCCGCACGGGCCAGACGTATCTCGGAGGATGCGGAGATCGTGCTCTTCGAGCGGGGCCAGGACATCTCGTTTGCCAACTGCGGGCTCCCATACCACATCGGCGGGATCATCAAGGAGCGCTCGAACCTTTTGGTCGCCAGTGCCGATCTGCTGCGCACCCGCTTCCGGATCGATGTGCGTACCCGGACCGAGGTGGTCCGGATCGACCGGTCCGCCCGAGAGGTGGAAACGAAGACCCTCGAGACCGGCGAGATCGGGTCTCAGCCCTTCACAAAGCTCATCCTCTCGACCGGGGCCGAGCCGATCCGGCCCCCCCTGCCCGGCATCGAGGCGCCAGGGATCTTCACCCTGCGCAACCTCCAGGACATGGACCGCATCAATGGGTGTCTGGGCGGCATGGATCAGGGACGCGCCGTGGTCGTGGGCGGGGGATTCATCGGCCTCGAGATGGCCGAGAACCTGAAACTGCGAGGGCTCGAAGTCACACTCTTTGAAATGACCCGGCAGGTCATGCCCCCGCTGGATCCCGAGATGGCCGCGCCCTTGCACCGGCACCTGGGGCTCCACGGAGTCAAGCTGCGGCTCGGCGCCCCAGTGAGCGCCTTCGAGGAGACGGCCGGCCGGATCCTGGTCCGGCCGGAGCATGGGGAGGCGGTGGCCGCCGACCTGGTCGTACTGGCCATCGGCGTGCGCCCGGAGGCGCAGTTGGCGAGGGAGGCCGGCCTGGCCGTGGGCGAGCGGGGCGGCATCGTCACGGACGATCGCATGCGCACCTCGGATCCGGACATCTTCGCGGTGGGGGACGCCGTGGAGGTGGTCGATCTCGTGCTCCGGGAGCCGACCCTCATCCCCCTGGCGGGCCCGGCCAACCGCCAGGGCCGGATCGCGGCCGACAACGCCCTCGGCCGGGACGTTGCCTACCGGGACAGCCAGGGCACCAACATCTGCAAGGTCTTCGACCTGGCCGCCGGCTCAACCGGCGCAAGCGAGAGATCCCTCAAGCGGGCCGGGAGGCGCTACGAGAAGATCTATCTCAGCCCCGCAAGCCACGCCGGCTACTACCCGGGCGCAAAACCCATGACCCTCAAGCTCCTCTTCGACCCGGCCGACGGCAAGGTCCTGGGCGCCCAGGCCGTGGGCGCCGACGGCGTGGACAAGCGGCTCGACGTGCTGGCCGTAGCGATCCGGGCCGGCATGACCGTCTTCGACCTGGAGAACCTGGAGCTCGCCTACGCTCCCCCCTATGGATCCGCCAAGGACCCGGTGAACATGGCCGGCTTCATCGCGGCCAACGTGCTGCGCGGGGACGTGGGGCTCGTCCACTCCGACGAGATCGACGGCTGCGACCCGGGCTCCCGGATCGTCCTGGACGTGCGGACCAACAAAGAGCACAAAAAGGGCGCCATCCCGGGTGCCATCCACATTCCGGTGGACGATCTGCGCAACAGGCTCGCAGAGCTGCCCCGCGACAGAGAGCTCCTCGTCTACTGCGCCGCAGGGCTCCGCTCCTACATCGCCTGCCGGATCCTCACGCAGAAGGGCTTCCGCTGCCGCCACCTCCCGGGGGGCTACCCGATCTACCGGGACGTGCAGGGGATCACGTAGTCCATATCCTAACGAGGCCGAGCCGCAACCGAAAAAGAGAATATCGAATATCGAACAAGAAATTTCGAACAGCAGAAGTGAAGAGAGAAAAGAGCCATATTGTTCACTTCGATATTCTGCGGTTCCTTGTTCTGCGGTTCGATATTCCCTGACCTTTTTTCGATCCCTGTCAATCGATCCATTTGAGTGGATTGAAAATTTTTCTTGCATTTGTCTCTGAATTTTGCTATCCTTAAAACATCGGCTGAAAAACACAAATCCTGTTGACGCCGAATGTTCACAATCATGAGGAGGCAAGAATGCCTGTCAAAAAAACGACCTGTACGAAAAGCTTCTATGTTTGTTTGGCGGCGCTAGTGGCTTTCGTCGGGTTTGCTTTCGCGAGTCCTTCCCAGGCACAAGTTCTGGACAATAATGGTGAAGTGAGCGGCTTGATGGAATCCGTATTCGGAGCCGATCCCATATACCCCAGTCTGGAGTATGTACTCCCCTTTCCGGGTCACGGAGGCACCGGAACCCCAGGCACACAGACCGACCTTTTGGGCATCTACCACAACGTTACCCTGAGGATATTTGACATCTTGACCAGGGAGGAGCTGGACGAGTTGGTCACTATCTCCGGTCTCACGGAGATGAGCGGCTT
Source organism: uncultured Thermodesulfobacteriota bacterium (assembly GCA_964522545.1). GTDB lineage: Bacteria > Desulfobacterota > DSWW01 > CAZFWM01 > CAZFWM01 > CAZFWM01. The sequence goes on along the minus strand of CAZFWM010000017.1, from coordinate 37,849 downwards.
GGAAATATTTATCCTTGGCGAATACCCGAACTCTCGATGCCTGAACTTCACGATCTACGACAACCACTCAGTGCATACCGATACGATCCTGGATATCGACGTGGAGCCGATCTCGGACATGTACACGAATCCTTATGACACGATCTATTCCGAAGATCGTTTCCATTTCGACATCGATCAACCCAACTATTATGCCGTAAAGATCAGGCTAGGTGATGAGTTCGTGGACGAAGATATTGTGGATCCAAGCTGTTCTCTCTCGAACTACAATGTCGACGTCAATGTTTTGGATGGTACGGTGCGACACGGTTTGGACAAGCGATGGATGTTAAGAAGAGAATCAGGGGAAACGGTGATGGAGTTCGAACCCGGATACGATCCCGGCCCAAATCACGGCGGGCATTTCGGAGTCAGGCGCTATGGCGACAGAACACCGGATACACCGATACCTCACCTGTTCAGGCCCCTCATCTTGTTAAGGGAGACCAGTACGGGCTGTCCGATTCCATTTCGGTATCAGGAACCAGGTGGTGAACTTGTAGTTTACGATGTCCCTGACAGTGTCGTTTCGAATCATGGATTCGGCGATCACAATCCCGGAGCCTGTCAAGCGCAGCATGTCGAAGACCATAACATGTATGGGAACCAATGGAACGGCCTTTTCTGGGGCGAGATTCCTGATGGGCAGGAGCATCCCGTCGCCCTTATAGATCTTTACAATATCGGTGTTTATTGGTCGGGTCATAAACCCTTTGTGGCTGCGGTGAATCCCTTTTTAGCCTACATCATCGGCCGTTTTTTCTATGAGCTGACGCCCGCATACAACGACGACTTCTCCAATCCGGTTGTGGGGGATGATCCATTAGTCTTGGTCATGCATGTCAAGTTTCCTACGGAGCCGGGCTTTCCCTGTGATGATCCCGGTCCGGATGGATGCCCCGGAGCCGCGGGGAGTGATCTGCGCTATTGGAGCGTATCCTTTAACGATGATGCCGGAGAGGCGGTCTATTCCTTTGCAAGGGAGAATGTGCCGGTCATCGATGAGGAGACCAGTACAGCATCGATCGTGTTCAGTTTCCTGGACACGCAAGGCGAGCTCCATGAAAGGCCGCTCGACCTGGACCCCCGCTTCAACTGGGTGCACATCCCATCAGAGTATCAAGGCGAAAACCCGGAGGCGCCCTTTAATGTGGTCAACTTACCTTTACGGATGCAAATGAGTGACGAGGGCGACCCATTCACCTGCTCTTGCTTTAATGTGCCGCTCGGTTTTGGTGAACACACACCGAACGGTGTGATCGGAGATCATCTGGGCGGTGGTTTTATGGGGGATTACGCTCCCCAAACCGTCATCTTGAAATTATCGACTTTACTCACGTATCAGGAGGACTGCGTCTTCAAACACGACCCAGTCGGCGGGGACTGTACAACGACGTACAGCCCCTATCATCATGCTGATGAGTGGTGGAAGTTGTTGGACCTCCCGTGGGTACCCCCCGAATAGCTCTTGAAACGTAGGAATCCCCGGGCTGTCATGCTTCTTGGCCATTGAACGGGGACGACGGCAAGCCGCAATGACCCACTGGCGAGGACGATCGTAACAGCCTTGCCTGCAACTCCTGAAAGGAGAAAGAGATGAAACGAATCAGCCTACTGTTACCTGCCCTCTTCCTTTTGCTCTCCAGTCAACAGATGGCCTTTGGATGGCCCTCGTCCTTTCCGACAGGGGTGACGATTCACGACCCCGACAAGGTGTATTCGGGCTACACGCTCTTGGCTCCGATCAATGAGACAACAGGAGAGGCCATCAAGCTGATCGATATGGAAGGGAATGTCGTCCACGAATGGGACCTCGACCCCATTCACCCCCAGTTCGTCAAGCCGTTGCCCGGCGGCAGGATCCTTGGGCTCGATAGAATGCTGGAAAACGACCTGCTCGTGGAAGCCGACTGGGACAGTCAAATCCTTTGGTCCTATCAGGCGGATAATTTCGAAATGCACCACGATTTTCAGAGGCTCGAGGGCGGGAATACTTTAATTTGCGCCAACACGAGGCATTGGATACCGACGATCAGTCTTCTCCCCTGCCTCTACGACTTCTTTCAAGAGCTGACCCCCCAGCACCAAGTTGCCTGGCAATGGAATACCTGGGACCACTATCAGGACTTCGGATTAGGTAAGGAAGGCATGGAGTGGCTCTACTACGGCAAGGTCATATACGTCCTTCCGGACGCCTTTCACACGAACTCGATTCAGTCTCTGCCGCCCAACCAATATGAATTCGATTCCCGATTCCAGAGGGGAAATATCTTGATGAGCCAGCGAAACACGAATATCATCCTCATCGTCGACAAGGATAGCGGGGAGATCGTGTGGAAGACTGGACCCCAGGACAACCTGACGATCGGACAGCACGATGCGAACATGATCGAGGAAGGACTGCCCGGGGCGGGCAATATCCTCGTCTTCGACAACGGCGGTTCCGCCGGGTACCCGACAAAGACGAGGCATTACTCCAGGGTGCTCGAGATCAACCCAATGACGAAAAAAGTCGTCTGGTCGTATTCAGCAGCGATGGAGCAAAAAGCGAACTATACCTTTTACAGCCACATCATCTCCGGAGCCCAGAGGCTGCCGAACGGGAACACCCTGATCTGCGAGGGGGCCTTCGGAAGGATCTTCGAGGTGACTGAGGAGGGGGAGACCGTCTGGGAGTACATCCATTCCAACCCTCCGATGAGTATCTTTCGGGCCTACCGAGTCGAGTTCGACTGGGTACCGTCGAATCCGTAGCAGCCCCGTTACTCTCACTGGCTGAAATTGTATATCCAAGCTAAATGCGGCCCCCGCTGGATTCCCGGCGGGGGCCTTGCTTTATCCCGGATTAGGCAAAACTCATCGGAGCTCGAAGAGCAGGGTCTTGAGAACGGTCCCATCATGGGCAGCCACTTCCACCATCCAACTTCCCTTCCACTCCGGACGGATCCTTTTGGAGCTCCATGTCCTCCAGGAAGTAGATTTAACGGGAAGCACCTGTTCGTGGAGCATCTTTTCCCCGTAGTACCAGATATGCTTGACTGTGTTCTCTCCTCCGACTCCGGCGATCTTGGTAAAGCAATATAATCGACCGACCGAAACATCGAAGACATACCCCGGTTCAACAGGAGTGCGTTCCACGACATCCGTGCAGATCACGGCTTCTTCTACGGAAACATTGAGGGTCGATGCGGGCTTTTGTGTCGAAGGATCCTCATGCCCTCCAGGGGCCTGAGCCTGAAGGATCGCAGGAATCAGGATCAGGCTCAACAGGATCGCACATCGCTTCATTGATCACAGTCCTCCCGCTCTATGTTTGAATACCTTGAGCAACTCGAAGGCACCCAGGTAGACCCCGGCCGCCCCGAGCACGTACGCCCAGTCCTCGGGCGAGGGGGCCGCGAAGCGCAGGAAGTCGCTCACATAGGGCCCGTACAGTGCCGCGAAGATGAGCCCCATCGAGCCGAGGATCGAGACCAGGAGCACCCGGTTCGTCCAGAAGTTGCGGCTGAACAGGCTCGCCCGCTCGTACCGGTGCGAGAGGATGTTGGCGAACTGGCAGTAAGCGACGGTCAGGTAGGTGATGGCTGTGGCCCGGCCGTAGAGCAAGGGATCTGCTCCATCCATGGTGAATAGCACTCCCTCCCGGAACATGAACAGGACGTAGTTCGCAAAGGCGAGCCCCCCCATGAGCAGCCCAAGGAAGATCACCTCCAAGGCGGTGGCCTTGTTCATGATGTGCTCGTCCAGGCTGCGGGGCGGTGCCGTCATTACCCCTTTGGACGGTGGATCGTAGGTGAGGAAGGTGAGGGGCATGATCTCGGCGAGCAGGTCGATGGCGAGGATCTGGATGGCCAGGATGGGGATGGCCCAGCCCTCGAGCGACACGGCGGCCAGCCCCAAGAGGACCACGACGAGTTCGGCCATGTTGGTCGTCATGGAGGCAAGCACCGTCTTCCGCAGGTTCTGGTAGATGGTCCGGCCCTCCCGGATGGCGTCGACCAGTGTGGGGAAGCTGTCATCGAGGAGGATGAGCTCGGAGGCCTCCTTGGCCACATCGGTGCCGATCCTCCCCATGGCCACGCCGATGGAGGCCCGCTTCAGGGCCGGGGCGTCGTTGACGCCGTCCCCGGTCACGGAGACGACCTCGCCGCGCTCCTCCAGTATCCGCACGATCCGGAGCTTGTCCTCCGGATCGACCCGGGAGAAGATGAGGGAGCTCTCGGCTGCCATGGTCTCGGCCAGATCGACGTCGCTCCTGGCCTTGAGCTCTTGGCCGGTGACAGCCGGCGACGGCCGGTTCGTGCCCGAGAGCCCGATCTCGCGGCCGATGGCCTGGGCCGTGACCGCGTGGTCCCCGGTCATGATGAAGGTCCGGATCCGGGCCTCGCGGCATGAGCCGATCGCCTCCCTGGCCCCGTCCCTCGGGGGGTCGATAATGCCCACGAGCCCGAGGAAGACGACGTCCTTCTCCGCCTCCTCCATGACGTGGTCCCGGCCGTCCGGCTCGAGAGGGCGGTAGGCGATTGCCAGGACCCGGAGGGCCCGGCCGGAGAAGTCCTCGTTGACCGACCGGATGGCTTCTTTATCCTCCCCGGTCATGGGCTCGGCATAGCCGTCCCGGTAGATGAACTTGCTCACCGAGAGGACGCTGTCCGTGGCGCCCTTCATGGCGAGCTGCTCGCGCTCGCCGAACCGCCGGACCGAGCTCATCCGCTTTCGCTCCGAGTCGAAGGGGAACTCCAGCAGCTCCGGATTCTCTTCGTCCTCGGTCGGCGAGCGGGTCCCGAGCTTCGTGGACATGGTCACCAGGGCCGCCTCGGTCGGGTCCCCCACGGGGTACCACCCCTCGTGATCCTCGTCCGGCGCGTGGATCTCGGCGTTGGACGCCATGGTGGCCGCGTCCATCATGATCTCGATTTCGTCGATCCGCTCCCGGCTCAGGGGCGCATCCCGGTCGTCGAGGATCTCCCCCTCGGGCTCGTACCCGGTGCCGGTCATGGCGTAGGTCTTCCCGTTGAACCAGACCGTGGTGACCGTCATCTCGTTCTTCGTGAGGGTCCCAGTCTTGTCGGTGCAGATGACGCTCGTGGAGCCGAGGGTCTCGACCGAGGGGAGGCTCTTGACCACGGCGTTCTTCTCGGCGAGTCGCCTGCTCGTGGTGGACATGGCGACCGTGACCTGGGCCGGAAGGGCCTGGGGCACGAGGGCCACGGCGATCCCGAGGGCATAGACCAGGCTCGTGAAGAGGCTGAACCCCTGCCAGAGGGCCACGGCGTACAGGACGGCGCCGATCACCACCACAGCCAGAGTCAGCCACCTGGCGAGCGCGCCCAGCTCCTTTTCGAGGGGGGAGCTCGCCTCGACCGTCTCCTGGGTCATGTCGGCGATCTTCCCCATCTCCGTGGCCATGCCTGTGCGGACCACCACACCGCTCGCGCTCCCCGACACAACGGTGGTGCCCATGAAGACCATGTTCTCCTGGTCCGCCAGCACGCACGGCTCCGGGATAGCGCGACTCCCCTTGCCCTGGGGCGTGGACTCCCCGGTCAGGGAGAATTCCTCCGTGCGGAGGTCGAAGGACTCGACGATTCGCACGTCCGCCGGAACCCTGTCGCCCGCCTCGAGACGGATCATGTCACCGGGCACGAGGCCGTCCTGGGGAACCTCGCTCAACTCTCCGCCGCGCAAGACCTTGGCGGGCGACTGGACGAGATTTTTGAGGCTCTCGAGGATACGGCTGACCTTGTACTCCTGCACAAAGCCGATGACCGCGTTGACGGCGACGATCACGAGCATCACTGTGCCGTCCCGGAAGCTGCCGATCACAAAGGAGATGGCCGCGGCCGCGATGAGCACGATGACGAGGAGGTCCTTGAACTGGGAGAGGAAGAGGAGCCACCGGGGCGTCTCGAGCCTGGCCGTGAGCTCGTTCTTACCGTGCTCGGCCAGGCGGCGCCCGGCCTCGTCCAGGGCGAGGCCCTTTCCGCCCGTCTCTAGGGCGTCCAGGACCTCATTGACCTTCATCCGGTAGAATTCGTTTTCCGCCATGGTTCTCCGATTTGTGTGTTCAGCCCTTTCCGGGCGCGATGAATCGCGCCCCTACCGTGACATGCCGCCTGTCAGGGCGACCGCCGGTCGCCCCTACATTTGATTCTGACGATTCCGTGTTGTTGATTCGGCCGTAGGGGCGACTGGCAGTCGCCCCTGTCATAAGCATCGCGCATTCGCCCGGTAGAGACGCGGCATGCGGCCCCCCTACTGGTGGGAGCCGAGAAGCTCTTCGACCTTCCCCAGAAGAACGGACGGCTCCACAGGCTTCTCGAGGAAGCCCTTCACCGGCATGAAATCCTCGCTGATGTCCGCGTCCGAAAAGCCGAAGGACATGTTGCTAAGCTGGTTCACGGCGCTCAGCAGCAGGACCGGCACCCTTTGGACTTTTTCGTCTTTGCTCAGGGCCCTCGCGGCCGTAAAGCCCGCCTGGGGATCCTCCGGAAAGATGATGTCCAGGATGATCAGGTCGGGGTTGAACTCCATCACGTCGCGGATCAGGTTCTCCGTATCCGGCTTCACGGACACCTGGTAGCCGCTGCCCTCCAGGATCATGGTCAGGCTGTCGGCGATATCCGGATCGTCGTCGATGATAAGTATTTTAGCCATGGATTCCTCCCTAACGCGGCCGAGCCGCAATAAAAAAATGTTTTAATACATAGCGTCGGCTGTTTTGAATCCTACCGTGAACTGGGTACCCTTGCCTTCCTCGCTCTCCACCTGGATGTCAGCTCCGTGGAGGCGGACGATCTCTTTTACGATCGGCAGACCCAGGCCGGTGCCGCCGGGATGATGCGCCACCGCGTTGTTCGAGCGAAAGTGCTCTTCGAACACCTTGGTCAGATTCTTCTCAGGAATACCGATTCCGTGATCCCGTATCCGCACATCGACCCGCCCGGCCCCCCGGTCCACGAAGACCTCCACTTCGCCCCCTTCATGGGAATAGGCGACGGCATTCTGGAGAAGGTTCGAAAACAGGGTGTGCAGAGAGGCTTTCGAGCCGATGATGGAGACCGGCTCCAGGCCCCCGGCATGGTTGACCACTTTGATCCCTCGCGGCTCTCCGATCAGGTCCGCCTCCCTGGACTCATCGGCCAGCAGTGCGACGAGATCGATCGGAACCATATTCCTTTCGGCAAAGACCTGGGATCGGAGATTGCTGAGGTGAATGATGTCGGTGATCTTCTCGGTCAGCTGGTCGCAGCGCTCCCCGACCCGGGAGACCACCTTCCGGGCCTTGTCCGGAAGCTCGCCGCAGTACCCGTCGCGAAGAGTGAAGACATAGCTCTTGATGGCGGCGAAGGGGGCCTTTAGCTCGTGGGTGGCGCGCAGCGTGGCCTGCGTCTTCTCCCGGTCCATGACGACCATCATCTCGTAGGCGTCCTCGAGCTGCCTCTCCCGTATCTTGAGGCTGCTGCTGATCACGCCGACCAGGTACCAGCAGACGAAATAGGCCCCCCCGATCCCGGCGATGAAGCCGAGCGTGACGAGAGGGCTGCCGTACACGGTTTGCTTGAAGTGTCCGTCGAGGATGGAGATGGTGGATACGAGGCCCGCCCACTCCAGGATCAGCGGAACAGAGGCGAAGAGCCAGGCCGCCGCGACGATGGCGAGCGACCCGCGACGGCTGAAGAAGAGCGTGGCCAGGATGATGTGGGCCATGAACAGCGTCAGGATGGGGGTCTCGATACTTCCCAGGGCATAGGCCAAGAGGCTCAGGGCCGAAAAATCCCCGATCATCTGGACCACCAGGAAGACCTGCACCCCCTGCCTATCCTTCTGCTGGCTCGACAACCGCCGGGCGCCCAGCGTGTAGAGCAGGTTGGCCGCGGCCAGAAAACAGGTTGCGACTAGGAAGTAAACCGGCTCCAGGTGGACCGGGGCAAGGTCCGAAAGGATCGCGACCGTCCCCAGAGAGCAGGCCAGCACAGCCAGCCAGCGCATGGTGATGAACCACCGGATCCGGTCCACCAGCTCCGAGGAACGGAGATCCGTACCGGGCGCCGCCGAAGCCGGCCCTCCGGATGGACTTTTAATCTCTGACAATTCAAACCTTTCGTTATATAAATTCACCACAGAGGACACAGAGGTCACAGAGAGAGAATGAATAGAATCAAGCTCATCCTTTCTCTGTGACCTCTGTGTCCTCTGTGGTGAAAAAATTCTTTTTCACATGCTCCACGATTTTTTCTCTGCGCCTCTGCGTCTCTGCGTTAAACTCTTGGACGGAACTAATTGGATTTCCTATGCGATCATCTCTGTGATCTTGGCATCCAGGGCCTCGAGCAGGCCGGGAAGGCGGGCTTCCATGGACGGGCTCAGGCCCGCGGCCGGCGACAGATCAAAGGGCTGTACCCCGAATATCGTGACCCGCTGGTCGAATCCCAGGTCCTCGGCAAGGGCCAAAGCTTCCGCCATTCCGAGGCCGTGGGTGGAAACGCTGACGGAGCGTACCGTCAGGGCGCCGCCCCTTCCGTCGAAACAGCGATGGTCTCCCGGCTCGAGCCCCATGTCCGCACAGTCGGCGATGAGCGCCGGCGTACTCAGCTCCGTCAAGTCGTGGGCCAGGGTCAGCGCGTCGGCATCGCTCCAGAGGTGAAAGGAGAGGCCCGCCCGGGCTCGGCGCCGCGCAAGGCTCTCCACGAGCCGCAACCCGATCGCGTCGTCGCCGGCGCTCTGGCTTCCGAGACCTATTACCGAAAGCTGCATGGCAGGACCATAGAAGGTAACGCCTTTCTGGCGAGCTTTTGCTCAAAAGAATTTAACGCAAAGTCGCAAAGGCGCTAAGACGCAAAGGACTTTTAATAATCCGATTCAAACGTATGATCCAATCAATTCTTTTTTTAAATTAATAATTAGGGTACTGATTTTGTTAAAAAATAATACGCTAAGAGTCTCCTTCTCCGCGTCTTTGCGCCTTGGCGGCTTTGCGTTAAATCTTTTCCGACGGAAGAAATTGGACTTTAATCAATGAATTCCACGTCCAGCATGTGCACGGAGCAGGAGATGCAGGGGTCGTAGGCCCGAAGCAGCATCTCCATGTGAAGGGTGAGCTGCTCCTGGGTCATGGCCGGCAGCATCTCCGGCACGAAGGCCTTCATGTCCTGCTCGATGTTGTTCACGTTCTGGCTGGTGGGAATGATGGCGTTCGCTTTGATGCATCGCCCATTTGAGTCGAAGGTGTAGTCGTGGAACAGGATGCCCCGCGGGACCTCGCAGGCCCCCACGCCCCGGCCCGCACCCGGCTCGTAGGCGAGGTCCTCCTCCTCGAGGCCCTCTTCGAGCACCCGGTCAAGCATGCCGAGGCTGCTGTAAGCACAGTGGACCGTCTCGACCACCTGGGCCACATTGTTCATGTAGGGATTGTAACAGGGCACTCTCAGCCCGAGGTCCTCGGCGACCTCCCTGGCCTGGGGCAGGAGCTGGTCGTAGTTGTTGTTCACCCGGGCCAGGGCCCCGACGAAGTAGGACTCGCGGTGCCATCGGGACCACTTCGTGGTGGAGTGGGGGACCGTGAACTCATTGGTCACGCGGAGATAGTCCTCCACGGGGACGTCGATCTTGGCGTCCGAGCTGTAAATGCTGCCGTCGTAGAGGGCGTACTCATCGGGGTGCTTCAGCGAGACGAACTCGGTCTCGCGCTCGTAGGGCGGTATCTTCAGGGTTTTGACCACCCGGACCGTCTCCTCGAGGTCCGGAACCGCCTCCAGGAGCCGGTCACGGATCCCCTCCAGGGCCTTCAGGTCCGGAAGCTTTCTCCAGCCCTTGAGGGTGCTGGCCATGGGGTGCAAGGCGCGCCCGCCAAGAGCGGCCGTATAGTCGTTGGCCAGCTTCTTTAGGCGGAGGGCCCGCTTCACGACCTCCGGGTGGGTCTTGGCCAGGGGCAGCACGCTCGGCACGCCGAGGAAGTCGGGCACGGCCAGGAAATAGACGTGCAGCACGTGGCTCTGTATGAACTGGGACTCGGTCAGCATCTTCCGCAGCAGCACGGTCTGCGCGCTCGGCTCGATCCCCAGGGCGGCCTCCACCGCACGGGTTGCCGTCATTTGGTGCCCCACGCAGCAGATGCCGCAGATCCTGCCGACGATCCACGGGATCTCGTGGGGGAGCATCCCCTTGACGAAGTTCTCGAAGAAGCGGTTGGCCTCGGTGATGCAGAGGTTCACATCCTCCACAACGCCGTCGCGGTGTTGATCCGGATCCGCCCGTGCCCCTCCACCCGGGTGACGTGGGATACGTCGATGCTGTAAGTCTTGCCGCCAGTGGGCATCGTTTAACCTTTCCTCGTACCATCTACGCGGCTTGCGTAGATATGGGCTTAATGTCAGGTGCTCTGTGAGTCGACAGTGAGAAGCAAGTAACTCTCGACTCTGAACTGTTGACTGTCGACTGAGGACTCAACTTCGTATTTGTTTTGACGTGTCAAGCCAATTTGGCTACGGCATCGCTGCATTACACTCCCTTGCCGATCGGCTCGGCGCCGCAGAAGAGGCGGTACCGGCTCCGGATGTTCTTTTCCGGAATGTTGTGGTCGCGCATCAGCTGTTTGTGGGCCTCGAGGTTGGCGTGAGGCAGGGTCCCGCGGCAGCCGTCGCAGACATAGCCGCCGTTGACGCAGACCGCATCGCATCCCCCCCAGATGACGGGCCCCATGCAGGTCTCCCCCCTCTCGAAGACGCACTCGTTCTCCCTCTTCTTGCAGTCGACGCAGACCGCCTCCGGCGGGAAGTAGGGCTGGGTCCCCTGCAGCAGGGAGTCGAGGAGGTGGAGGAATTCGGCGGGGACCACCGGGCACCCGCGCAGATAGCAGTCCACCTGCACAACGGCGTCCACCGGCCGCACCCGGGTGTGGGCCCACAGGGGCCAGTACTCGTCGTCCACCTGCACGCGGTTGCGGGCCTCCTCGCCGTAGACCTCCTGGAAGTTGACGGCGGGGGCGATGAAATTGGACCGGGCCTGAACGTTGCCGTTGCATGCGCAGGCCCCGAGGGCCACGAGATAGGTGCTCCGCGCCCGGATGTTGCGCAGCCGCTCGATGTCCTCGTCCCGGTGAATGCTCCCCTCCACGAAGGCCACGTCGTACCGGGGGGCGGTCTCGGACAGGGCCTCGCGGAACTCCACCAGCTCCACAAGGTTCAGGATGTCGAGGAGGATCTCCTCGCAATTCAGGATGGCCAGCTGGCAGCCCTCGCAGCTTGCGAAATCGAAGAACGCGACCTTGGGTTTCATAGCAGGGCCTCCGGAAGGTTGGCGATGTCGGAGAACCGGAACACGGGGCCGTCCCGGCAGCAGTAGAGGTGGTTGATCTGGCAGTGCCCGCACTTGCCCAGGCCGCACTTCATGCGCCGCTCCAGGTCCAGGAAGATCCGGTCCTGGGTCACCTTTTTGCCTGCAAGGGCCATGATGACGAACTTATACATGACCGGAGGGCCGCAGAGAACGGCAAGAGTCTTTCCGGGGTCGATGTCCAGCCGGGGTATGGGTTCGGTGACCAGCCCCACCTCGAACTTCCAGGGCATGTTGTCCGTCCGGTCCACCAGTCGGATCACGGTCACATTTTTCTCGCCGGACCACACCTTCAGCTCATTGCGGAAGAGCTCTTCGGCCGGATTGCGGCAGCCGGAGATGATGGTGATTCTGCCGAAGCGGTCGGCCTCACCCACGATCGGCTGGATGAGGGACCGGAGCGGCACGAGTCCCAGCCCCCCGGCCACGAGGAGCACGTCGCTGCCGTAGAACTCCTCCAGATCGAAGCCCGAGCCGTAGGGCCCCCGTATGCCGATCGGATCGCCGATCTTCATGTCGTGCAGGACCTGCGTCAGGCGTCCGGCCTTGCGGATCACCATCTCCAGGGTGTTGTCGTCCCAGGGTCCGCAGGACACGGAGATCGGCGCCTCGCCCACGCCGAGGACCGAGACCATCACGAACTGTCCGGGCCTGTGCCCCAGGGGGGCGGGCAGCTCCACGCGAAAGAACTTCTCCCGGGCCGTCATGTCGCGGACATCGGTGATCCTTCCTACCTGAGGCAGGTAGGTCCGAGAGGCCAGGTCCGAGTAGCTTTTGCATTCCTCCGAAGCGGTCATGATCCCTCCCCGACTATGGGCTCGCACAAATCGTTGACGATGTCGTGGATATCGATGCCCGACGTGCACTGCCGCCCGCAGCGTCCGCACCCCACGCAGACGCTTCCGTGGCCGAACCGCCTCGGCAGGTACTCGAATTTTCTCTTCACCCGGTGGCGCTGCCGCGAGGCGGGGTCGGGCCGGAAATTGTGCTCTCCGGCGACGATGGAGAAATTGGGAAGCATGCAGCCGTCCCAGGTGCGCTCCCTGGAGCCTGACGTGGCATCCAGGTTCATATCGTCGTATACGTCGAAGCAGTAGCAGGTTGGGCAGACGAGATTACAGGTGCCGCACGAAAAGCAGCGCTCCACGTGTTTGTCCCACACCGGGCTCTTCCACTGTTTGTCGATGATGTCCGGAAGCTCGCCCGGCCCGGCATTCAGGGGACGGCCGAAGTCGTCGGGGCGGTCGGCCACGGCCCCGACCTTCCTGGCCGGGCCGTCGTCGCAGGGATCGAAGTCGACGCCGTCCAGGAGCCTGCGCCCCCGGTCCGTCCTGGCCTCGATCAGCACGAGCCCCCCCCGGACCGGGGTGAGGAACACGTCAGCCCCCTCCCGGTGGTCGAGGGAGTCCACGGCCGCGCAGAAGGCCCGATCGTCGCACGGCTCCGAACAGGCGCAGCCGATGATGGCCGTGTTCTCGCGACGGGCCATGTAGTAGGGATCGACCACGCCGTCCTGAAAAAAGAGATCCATGAGAAAAATGCCCTTGAGGTCGCAGGGCCGCACTCCGGCGAGCACCCGGAAAGAGGTATCCAGGGAAGGCGTCATCTCCACTTCGCCGTCCGGCTCCTTCCGGAACCGGAACAGCTCCTCCCGGGCGGGAACGATGATCTTCACCGGGGGGACCACTGTGGGCCGGTAATCCTGGGACTGAAAAAGGGAGTCCTCGCCCACTTCCGCGAACCGGTAATTCACCTTGCCGTGCTTCTGGGGTAAGAACAGAGGGTGTGCAGCCGTCAGACTTCGTAACCAGTCGAGCACCTCGCCGCCGGGAGCAACAAAATCACTCATGGGGAATCCCCTGTCGATTGTGGGAGTGTGTAGAGCGGATCCGCATTCATCGAATTCGATCGAGGATTTTATATCACTCCCTTCATTCGATAAGCAAGTTGTTAATAACGGGACAAGTCGGACCCTGCGCCGCGACGGTTTACGATCCTGTCATTCTCTGCTATTTTTCCTCAAGGCTCGACAGGAACGAGTCTGTATTGCAAGTAGGGGGCGCTGCTTGCTGCGCCCTTACCGGGCATTGTAGGGGCGCGATTCATCGCGCCCGGGCAGGGCAAGCCCTACCCCTACAATCAGACTACCCCGAGGCAATGAAATGGATTTTATAAAGAAAGCGGCCGAAGCGATCCAGGACGCGGTCGGCCTGGCCCCTCACACCACGTTTCAGATCTTCTGGACTCTTTTCATCGTCCTCGCCTATCTCGCCATCAATATGATCGTCACCTACCTGACCCACCGGCACGTAGAGGACACTTCAAAGAGATACTCCACTCGGAAGACCGCGTCGTACCTCCTCGGCATTCTCGGATTCCTCATCGTCTTCTGGATCTGGTTCGGCGTGGGAGGCGGCCTCGTCACCTACCTGGGTATCCTGTCGGCCGGTCTGGCCATCGCCCTCCAGGACCCTCTGACGAATTTCGCGGGGTGGATGTTCCTGGTCGTCCGGCGACCCTTCGTGGTGGGCGACAGGATCGAGATCGCAGGCAATGCCGGCGATGTGATCGACATCCGCCTCTTCCAGTTCTCGCTGATCGAGATCGGCAACTGGGTGGACGCGGACCAGAGCACGGGGCGCATCATCCACGTGCCCAACGGCCTGGTCTTCAAGAGCCCGGTGGCCAACTTCACACAAGGCTTCAATTTCATCTGGAACGAGATCGCCGTGATGGTCACCTTCGAGAGCCGCTGGAAGAAGGCAAAGGAGATTCTTCAGCGCATCGCGGATGAAAACAGCTCCCTCGACAGCCAAGAGGCCGAGAAACAGGTGAGACAGGTCTCGGGGAAATACATGATCTACTACAAATACCTGACACCCAAGGTCTGGACCAAGGTGGACGACTGCGGCGTCACGCTCACCATCCGGTATCTGTGCGCCCCGAGGAGGCGACGCACATCGGAGATGGAGATCTGGGAAGACATCCTGGAGGCCTTCTCACGAGAGCCGGACATCGACTTCGCCTATCCCACGCAGCGCGTCTACTTCAACCCGAAGGAGGGCAAATCCGGGGCCGGAGGGCCCGGGCTGGAAGAGGAGGCCTAACGTGAAAAAGAGAGTCCCGCTAGAATCCATGGCAGAGACGGAACATGAGCTCCTGAAGTCCATGCGCACCGAGCGCGACTTCGGCAAAGACGCCTGGCGGGTGTCGCGGATACAGGCCGAGGTGGTCGACGGCTTCGAGGCCCTACGGAAGCTCGGCCCCGCGGTCTGCGCCTTCGGCTCGGCCCGCACGCCTCCGGGCTCGCCCCTGTATGAAGCGACGCGGAAGACCATGGGGCTGCTGGCCCGGGCGGGATACGCGGTCATAACCGGCGGAGGGCCGGGCCTGATGGAGGCCGCGAACCGGGGGGCCCGGGAGGAAGGGGGCACGTCCGTGGGGCTGAACATCGAGCTCCCCTTCGAGCAGGAGGCGAACCCACACCTGGACATCGAGCTGGAGTTCCGCTACTTCTTCGTCCGCAAGCTGATGTTCATCCGGTATGCCTTCGCCTACATCTTCTTCCCGGGCGGCTTCGGAACACTGGACGAGCTCTTCGAGGTGGCCGTGCTCATGCAGACCATGAAGATCGATCGCTTCCCCATTCTCCTCTTCGGCTCGGACCACTGGGCCCCCATGCGCAAATGGCTGGAGGATCACCTGCTCGCGGATCAATTCATCTCCCCGGGGGACGCAGAGCTCCTCGAGGTCGTGGACGAGCCCGAGGAGGTCCTTCAATGTATCGAGCAGTACGCCGCCGATTGCGGCCTGGCGCCGGGGAAAGAACAAGGGAGTTGAAACCCGAAAAATGCAGTAGCCAGGTAATTATGAAGCGGGATTGGCACCACTGGGTTGCACGTATAAATGTCAAGAACAAAACCGTATCTTTGATGCGGACCTAATTGAGGGTCGTTGCGAGGACCGAAGGGATGAAGCAATCCACTGAGCACCCTGGCAAAATGAGCATGGGGGGTTGCTTCGGGGCTTGGCCCCTCGCAATCTTCGACTTCGCTTCGCTCGCAACATCCTCAAGGTGCTCAATTGTCGATCTTATAATTTCCTATGCATGTATAAAGTCCGTTCGACTTGATGATTATTCGCATAACCCATGTAAAATTATGGGTTGCGTGTGTGATTATCAAGCACCAACACTCGCCCACCGACGATCTTTCCCCATCTCCGGCAGATACCCCCCGGGCGAACTCATCTCGCCACACGGCGCTGATGCCGCGCCACAGACAAAAAAATCGCGAGGACACTGGTGGAGAGACAAAACGAGCGCACAACTTCCGACGAAACCGCCACCGCCGCCGGCAACAGACCCGACAAAAAGCCGCACACCGACGAACTGGTAGTCGTACCTAAGCGGATAGAATTACCAGCGAATGTTATGAAACGCCGGCGATACTATCCATGAAAAAGAAGCCAACGCCGAAGAACCAGAACGCGTTCGCCAAGGCGACGAGCATCTTCCGCGAGCAGGGCGGCGTCCTCCGGACGATGGAGGCTGTCCGGCTCGGAGTCCACCCGCGCACGCTCTACGTCATGCGCGACGCCGGGGTGCTGGAGCGACTCGGGCGTGGGGTGTACCGGCTCGCGGACCTACCGTCCCTTGGGAGCCCGGACCTGGTCACCGTGCGCGAGTACGGGGCAGCGAAGACGGTGGCCGACTGCTTCAAGTACCGGAACAAGCTCGGCCTGGACACGGCCATCGAATCGCTCAAGCTCTTCCTCAAGAAAAAGCGAGGGAGCCTTGACGATCTTGTGCGGTTCGCCCGCGTGTGTCGCGTCGAGAAGGTGATGCGCCCCTACATCGAGGCCCTCCTGTGAAGCGCCGGAAGATGAAGAACGTCGCCGCCTCGAGCTGTGACTCGGGGTCATCGAGGGCCAGTAGGGGGCGGAGGGCGCGCTCGCTGATGGGGCAGCCGTTGTCTGTCGGCGGAAGGTCGAGGATCTTGCGAATGAAATGGAGATCTGGGAGAACATCCTGGAGGCCTTCTCCCGGGAGCCGGACGTCGATTTCGCCTATCCCACACAGCGCGTCTACTTCAACCCGAAGGAGGGCAAGTCCGGAACCGGAGGGCCCGGGGATGAGAGTAATCTTTAGTAATAAAATACAGCACATTTTCGTCATACTAAATATATTTAATTTCACAAAAACTGAAATTACTTTCTAATCAAGCACGGCACCTTTCAAGAAAGGGAAGAAAATGAAGGCAGCAGCCATGACTGGCATACTGGCCACATGCATCCTTTTTTCCGGCACAGCCCTGGGGGCGCCGAGATTCGATGTCCCGGACGATTATCCGACCATCCAGGCCGCCATTGACGCCTGTCCTTCGGACGCTTGCTACGTGCGGGTCGATCCGGGCACATGGATCGAGAACATCGACTTCGGCGGCAAGTCGATCATGGTCTACAGTCGAGACGGGGCCGACGTGACGACCATCGACGGGAACCAGGACGGGTCGGTGGTGAACTTCGAAACCGACGAGGGTCCGGACTCGATCCTGCAGGGATTCACTCTCCGCAATGGTCGAGTGGAAGGATGGGCCTTTCTCTACGGCGGCGGGATTCACTGCGCAGCCTCCTCCCCGACGATCACCGATTGTGTCATCACCGAAAACCGCTCCCAGCATTATGGGGCCGGGATCTCCTGCACCGCGGGGGCTTCCCCGACCATCAGCAACTGCACGATTACCGAAAATCTTGCCGAGCGTTACCACGGGGGCGGGATCTTTTGCCACGGATCGTCCTTCCCGACGATCACCGATTGCTTTTTCAGATATAACTCCACGCACATGTACGGCGGCGCCATCTATTGCGAATCCTCCTCCCCGACGATCACCGGCTGCACCTTCACTGGGAACTCTGGGAGCTACGGCGGCGGAGCGATCTGCTGCAACGCATCCTCATCGCCGACGATCGCCGGCTGTACGATCACGGACAATCACGCCGACGACAACGGCGGCGGAATCGCCTGCCTCGAGAACTCTTCCCCGGAGATCACCGACTGCACCATCAGCGGAAACTGGGTGAACATGTCGGGCGGAGGGATCTACGGAGGTATCGGCTTCAACTCGTTGATCTCGAACTGCACCATCAGCGGCAATGAAACGACGAGCTCCTCGGGCGCCGGCGGGGGAATCCTGTGCACCGTGTCGTCTCCGACCTTCGTCCACTGCGACATCAGCGGAAACACGGCCCACGTGGCCGGCGGGATCTGGGCCGAGCAGGCCTCCTCCGTGACCTTCTCTCACTGCACCATCCGGGATAACGTCGCCGTCGGGGACGGGGGAGGCGTCTTTCTCCTCGACGGCGCGACGGCCTCGCTGACGAACTGTCTCGTCACGGGCAACATCGTGACCGGGGGGGGGCCGGGCGAAAGGACCGGCGGCGGATTCGCCTGTTACCAAGATTCTTTCCTGACATTGAACCACTGCACGGTGAGCGGCAACTCGGCGGACCTGCACGGCGGGGGTGTTTACTGCCTGTTCTCCTCCGCGGATATCATCAACTCGATCTTCTGGGGCGATTCCCCGGACGCAATCTATTCGGGGCCCGGAGGCTCCGCCACGGTGACTTACTCCGACGTGGAGGGGGGATATCCCGGGACGGGCAATCTGGACGCCGACCCCCTCTTCGTCGGCGGCGAAGACTTCCGTATCCTGGAGTCGTCTCCCTGCGTCGACGCGGGCACGGACTCCGGCGTCTATGACGATATGGACCTCAACCCGAGACCCCAGGGAGGCGGCTTCGACATGGGGGCCTATGAGCTCACGGACCTGGACGGGGACGGCTGGTTCTCGTTTGAGGACTGCGACGATTCGGACCCCGACGTGAATCCCGGCGCTCATGAAGTCTGCGACAACGGCATCGATGACGACTGCGACGGGGCGATCGACTCGGACGATCTGGAGTGCGCCGTCATTCACGTCCCCGCGGATCAGCCGACGATCCAGCTCGCCATCAACGCCGCCGTGGGCGGGAATCTCATCCTCGTGGCCCCGGGCACCTATGAGGAGAACATCAGCTTCCAGGGCAAGAGGATCACCCTGCAGAGCGAGGAGGGGCCCGGAGAGACGGCCATCGACGGGAACCAGGACGGATTTGTGGTGCTCTTTGGCAACTATGAGACCCAAGAGGCGGTCCTGGACGGGTTCTCGATCAAGAACGGTTTCGCGAGTAACGGCGGGGGGATCTATTGCATCCGGGCCAACCCGAGGATCGAGAACTGCAGGATCGAGAAGAATATCGCTGATAACTCCGGCGGGGGGATCTACTGCTACGTAGGCTCTCCGACGATCACGAACTGCCTGATCGTGGATAACAGCGCCGGCCTCGGGGGCGCCCTGACCTGCATGGGGGGCTCCCCGCTGATCGAGAACTGTACCCTGTCGGATAACCGGGCATCCCGGGGGGAGGGGATGGTCTGCGACTCGGATGCGGACCCGATCGTCACGAACTCCATTCTGTGGGGAAACGATGATCCAGGACAGCCCGATCTGTACGTGATCTCCGGGTATCCCGTGGTCACGTACTCGGATGTGGAGGGGGGGTGGACCGGAACGGGGAACATCGACTCGAACCCCCATTTCGTTAAAGGCTACTACCTCTCGTCGGGATCCCCCTGCGTGGATGGGGGGAGCCCGGACCCGGCGTACGACGATGAATGCCTCCCTCCGTCCAAGGGCACGGAGCGCAACGACATGGGGACCTACGGCGGCCCAGGGGGCTGCGCATGGTGCGATGACTTCGACGGGGACGGATATGTGGGCCTGGACTGCGGAGGAGAGGACTGTGACGATGCCGATCCCGGCGTCTATCCCGGTGCCGAGGAGATTTGTGACAATGGGATCGATGACGACTGCGACGGCCTCGTCGACCGCGATGATCCGGACTGCGCCACCGCGGTATTCACGTGTGAGCTGGATGCTTTCTATGATGCAGGCCTGATGAGCCTGATATTCACCATCGGCACGCCGGAGGAGGCCGTCTGGGCGAACTACCTGATCCTGACCTACCCGGACGTGACGGTCATCCCCCTATGGACGGTTCCTCTCCCTGTCATCGATCCCCCGATCGATATTCCGATCTCTTTCTCTCTCCCGAGCTTAGGGACGGTGGGGATCTGGACCGGTCTGTTCGTGGCGGGGGTGCCCGAGGAGACCGACATGGAATGGGTGGACACGGGCGGGCCGAAATCGGGCTGATCCTACGATCAGAGCCTTTCATCCGTACATCTTCGCGGCTTGCGTAGATGTGTGCCTTAAAGTCAAGGAATATCGAACCGCAGAACAAGGAACCGCAGAATATCGAAGTGAAGAATATTGCCTTTTTCTCTCTTTACTTCTGCTGTTCGAAATTCCTTGTTCGATATTCGATATTCTCTTTTTCGGTTGCAGCTGTGCCGGGGATCCCCCCTCTCAGAATTTGGTGAAGGACCAGACCGCCCCGAGCTCCCACGCCCCGGTCCCGGAATTGTAACCCAGGACCGTCCAGTAACAGGGGACGCCCGTTGCGATCGCATTCCACCAGGGACCCGGAATCTTGTAGGTGGTGTCCGAGTGCCAGAAGGAGACCGTGTAATAGCCGAAGGCCGTATAGTTGAACACGGTGTAGAGCAGGAACAGGTCGTAGTCGCCGGAGTACCACTCCAGGGTCGGCGGCGCGATCAGAGACGCTCCGTTCTCCGGGGAGACCAGGCCGAAATCCTCGACCGGCTCGTCCGGGCCGATCTTGATGAGCCAAACGTTGAACTCCGTCCCCATGAGGGGGGCCTGATGCGCCAGGATCACGTAGCCGCCGTCCGCCAGGGGGAGGATCGCCTCGGCCGACTCGTAGGTGCTCGTCGTGCCGAAGGTCATCTCCCACTGTAGATCGCCGTCCTCGTCGGTCTTCACCAGATAGATGTCGTCGTCCCCGGGGGACGCGGAGATGACGCCCGCAACAATATAGCCTCCGTCCAGGGTCTCTGCCGCGGCTTTGGCGCGACCGTCATTCCCCCCGCCGTAGGACTGCTCCCACTCCTTGGCGCCGCTGGCGCCCACCTTCATGAGGGAGACCTCCCCCTCGTAGGAGCCGGCCATCGCGAATCCGCCGTCGCCCGTCTCGGCGGCCCAGTGGCCGAAATTGTCCTGGGGATAGGAATCGGTCCACTCCTGGGACCACACCTCGACTCCGGACCCGTCGGTCTTGATCAGCGGGAGCGGCCCGTCGCCCGACATCTCGTAATGTCCCGTGGCGATGTAGCCGCCGTCGGAGGTCATCGCCACCGATCGGCAGTAGTCCGGGCCGGGCTCGTCGTAGACCTGTTCCCAGTCCAGGGTCCCGTCGGCGTGCGTCTTGATGAGCCAGAGGTCCCGGTCCAGGCCTCCGGCCGAGGTCATGCCGCCCACGATGTAGCCGGCGCCGTGGGCCGGGGCCACGGAATAGCCCTCGTCGTAGTAGCCGCCGCCGTACTTCCTGGCCCAGGCCGGAACCCCGGCGGCGTCGGTCTTGAAGAGCCAGAGATCGGTGTCTGTGGTGCCGCCGCCGGTCAATCCGGTCACGATGTAGCCGCCGTCCCCGCTGTGGGCGATGGCCTGGGCCGACTCGTTGAGGGAGGGATCGCCGGACCAGTCGGCGAACCGCTGCTCCCATTCGACGTGGCCCCTTGCGTCCGTCTTGACCAGCCAGGCGTCGTACGAACCGGCATGGCTCGGGACGCTGGAAGAGTACCCGGCGAGGACGAAGCCGCCGTCCTCCGCCTCGAGCATGTCGAACCCGACGTCGCTTCCGGACCCGCCGATGGTCCTCTCCCAGAGCACGAAGAGCTCTTCCACGGGGGGCGTACACACGTCCTCCTCGTCAGACGCAGTGTCCTGGACGACGGCGCTCGTGTCGACGGACGCGGCGGAGGTGTCGGTCACCGTCGCCGACGAATCGATTCCGATCTCGAAGGTCTCCTCCGTCGACCCGCCCCACTCGTCGACGATGGGGCAGTCCGGGATCATCCCGCTCTCGTCGACCTTGAGGACCCAGAGACTCCTCTCGCCGGCGCCGAAGGTCTCGGTCGTCCCGGCCGCGACAGCGCCGTCGTCGAAGGCGGGACCGGCGGAGAAAAACGTGTCGTAGTTCATTTCCTCCCCGCCGCCGTACACGTTCTGCCACTCCATGGCGCCGGAGCCGTCCAGCTTCATGAGCCAACCGTCCGCGATCGGATTGACGGCGACGAGGGCGCCTTTCCGGCCGGACACCATGTAGCCGCCGGCACCCGGAGTCTCCCAGACCGAGGAAACCCGGTAGTCTCCGATCGTGTTGTAGCGCTTCTGCCATTCGATGGCGCCCGACCTGCCGAGCTTCAGGACCCATGCATCCAGGTTCCCGGACGGCACGGGCGCGGACTCGCCGGCCACGATGTAGCCGCCGTCTTCGGTCTGCAGGACGTAGGGGGCGTAATCGGTGTTCTCGTTGCCCGTATCCAGGCCGAAGGCCTTCTGCCATTCGACGGCGCCCGCCTCGTCGACCTTCACGACCCAGAAGTCGCCGTTGCCGAGGTCGAAGGAGTAGGTCTGACTTCCGAGAATGCAGCCGCCGCCCCGGGTCCGCTGTACGGAGCCGGAAAACTCGGTGCTCGACCCGCCGTACGTCTTTTGCCACTCCACGCTGCCGGACGGATCGAGCTTCAGGAGCCAGAGATCCGATTCGCCGGCTCCGAAGGAATGCGTCGTGGCCGACACGACGTACCCCATGGGGTAGTCCGCATCGATCGAAGTGGCCCAGTCCCCCTCCGGGCCGCCATAGGCCCTCTGCCACTCCACATCCCCGGCCTCGCTCAGCTTGACGATCCAGACGTCCGATTCGCCGGCGCCGAAGGACCGTGTCTTGCCCGCCACGATGTAGCCTTCGTACCCGGTCTGCAGGATGGCGGCGGCGGATTCGTCGTCCGGGCCGCCATAGGTCCTCTGCCACTCCACGTTCCCGGTCGAATCGAACTTGACGACCCAGACGTCCGATCCGCCGGCGCCGAAGGACCCTGTCTCGCCCGCCACAACGTAGCCGCCGTCCGAGCTCTGCGCCACGGAGCAGGCGCCATGGTCGAGCTCGCCGTCGAGGGTCACCGCCCACTGTGCCGGCTCCACCACGATCGGAACAGAAAGCATGATCTCCGTGTCCGAGCCGTCGTTTCTCTCCCAGACCACATGGCCGGCATCGTTCACCCTGGGATTCTCGTCATCGTAGAGACTGTCTTCGGTGATCCGGATGGTCCTCGTGCCGTCATAGAGAAAAATGTCCCAGTCCGAGCCGTCCATCCCCTGCCAGACCAGATACCCTGTGTCGCTTATGTCGGGCAGCTTCGCATCCTCCGCGATCGTGATCGTGGTCGTTCCGTCATAGAGGAAAGCCTGATATGCGGTCCCGTAGAGTCCCCACCAGACCACGTGACCTGTATTGTTTATATGAGGATTCCTGTCATCAAAGAAATTATCGGTGAGCTGAATCGTGCTCGTTCCGTCGAAGAAGTAAATCTCGCAATCGGGACAATCCCCTCCCATCCAGACGATCTGCCCGCTGTCGTTCATCCTCTGATACCAGTCATCGTGTGTATTGTCCGTCAACTGAGTCGTGCTCGCTCCGTCGTATAAGAAGATCTCGGCGTCCGTGTTCCATCCCACCCAGGCCACATATCCGCTCTCGTTTATGCGAGGGTGATTGTCGTTGTACAAGTTGTCCGTGAGGGGGACGGCGGTGGCGCCTTCGTAAAGCCAGATCTCATGGTCACCGTCATGGAAAGCCTCCCAGACGATATGACCGCTGTTGTTGATCTGAGGCAGGTTGTTTTGATAGGAGAAGGTCAGTTGATGGGTGTCTGCGCCGTCGTAGAGCCAAATATCACTGCCCCCCTCCCAGACCACATGGCCGGCATCGTTTATGTCGGCATACCAACTCCCGAGAAATACATCGGAGGAAATCACAGACGTGCTCGTGCCGTCGTAGAGGAAAATGTCACCGATGGAGCTTTCTCCAACACCCGACGTCCAGGCCACCTGGCCGCCGGCATTGATCCTTGCGCCCCAGTCGTTATCGTCATTGTCCGAGAGCTGATGAACGATTCTCTGGGCGCGGGAGATGGATGAGGAGCAGATGATCAAAAAGGAGCACAGGATTACGACACAAAGAGACCTCTTCATTTTTTCTCCTCCTGTTCAGATAATATGGATCAAAGAATTTTACCATAAAATGAGATTTTTTTCAAAATTCTCTATAAGTAACATAGCTTCTCAAAGTATAACATAGAGGGGTCTAAGGGTTCGCGAAAAAATAAGTTCACAGAATTCGCGCCCAGATTTCGGCCAGATTTGGTCGCGACCGATTGAGCGATCCCTAAGGCGTAGCAAGGACTACGTCGTGGGATCGCGATTGAGGAGCGGCCCAAGATGGTCGGAAGATGGGATGCGAAAATGTGAAATTATTTTTACGCGAGCCCTAAGTGTCGTCCGATGCGCTTGCCAAGGCACGGATGAAGAGCTATCTTGACCCTGGTGTTGCAATCATCGCAGAGGGGAAACGATCCATTGCATACGGATGCCGAAACCCAGGAGCCCCGCCCCCCCGACCTCGTCGTCCTGAGCGACCTCCACCTCGGTGAGGGCCTGCTGGTGGACCTCGGGCGCTACTCCCCCATGGAGGATTTTTTCTGCGACGAGGCCTTTGCCCGCCTTCTCGATCGACTTCACTCGAAGTACACTGAAGATCCGTCGCGACTCGTCCTCGTCCTCAACGGGGACATCCTCGATTTTCTCACCTCCATCTCCCTGCCCGACCGGGCCGCCTGTCGGGCCCTGCGGCTCAAGGTCTCGGAGGTAGAAAAGAAGTTCGGCCTCGACCCATCGCCGAAGAAGTCCGTCTTCAAGCTGGACCTGATCGTCTCAGGACACAAAACCTTCTTCGGCGCTCTGGCCCGATTCGTGGGCAAGGGACACCACGTACGCATCCTGCGGGGCAATCACGACCTGGAGCTCCACTTTGAGGAGGTACGGGAGCATCTCCTCGATCTTCTGACCCGCTTCGAGGGAGGGCCCGCGGCCGAGGAGGCGAGGGAGAGGGTGCACTTTCACGAATGGTTCTACATAGAGCCCGGGCGCCTGTACATAGAGCACGGAAACCAGTACGAGGCCTCCAACAGCATCCGCTACCCCCTGCGTCCCCTGCTCCCGGGCAAGAAGAGAAGAAAGAGGGAAGTCCTGCTGGACTACCCCCTCGGGTCGCTTTTCGTGCGCTACTTCTACAACCGGGTGCGGGTGCTCGACCCGTACAGTCCGAGGCTTATCTCCTTCGAGCAGTACCTGGAGTTCCTGCGCCGTTATCACATCGTCGACATCTTCAGAGTGGTCCGGGACCACTACCCCTTCTTCATGGCCGCCCTGAGGCCCCAGACCGCCACCGGACGGTCCCGGCCCTCTTCCGGCGAGGACGCCAGGCAGGAGGCCGAGTTCAAAGACCTGGAGAAGGAGAGCGACCCCGGAGACCTCTACCACAAGCTCAACGAACTCAAGGTCCACCCCATGGCCGCGTCCAAGATGGCCCTGACCCGGGTGATGCTCAAGCCGATCGCCAAGAGGATGCTCCTGGCTGCCGTGACGGTGCTCATGACCTTCTACGTCTGGCTGGTGATCTTCAACCTGATCCAGCACACGACCTGGCTCACCGAGAAGGTCCTGATCCGCTCCGCCTTCATGTTCCTCTTCTCGGTCTCCACCGCGCTGGGCCTGCTGTGGATCGCACACAGCCTGAGCCACAGGCTGCGGCGAAGATCCGACGAGAGCGTGGAGACCTGTGCGCAGCGGGCCGACCGGATCGCCCGTCTCACCGGCGTGCGCCTGGTCCTCATGGGCCACACCCACATCGTGGACCTGCGCAGGATCGCCGACGACCGGGCCACCTACGCGAACAGCGGCACCTGGACCTCCGTGGACAATCCCTGGGATCGGCTCGTCCCCGAGGCGAGGCGACTCACCTTCCTCCACGTGAAGGGGGACCGGGTGGAGGTCTGCCGGTGGAACGACGATGCCGGGCGGATCGATCCCGTCCCCCTGTTTCTGCTCGCCGAGGACAGGGCACGCGAGCGGTGCCCGGATGACTTCGTTCTGCTTCCGGTCGGGGCCCGAATGCCCTCCCGGCGACGGAGATCCGCATACAGGAGAAGGGCCGCAAAGAAGGCACCCCGCCGTGGATCCGACCGGGCCAGAAAAAAGTAGGGGCACGGCATGCCGTGCCCCCACGTTCGAGTCGATACCCTATATACGCTCACTCACCCAAGAATCGCGCCCAGGTCTTCCTCTGCCGTGGTGATCGGCTTGATGCCGAAGTTCTCGACGAGGACATTGAGCACGGCTGGCGTGACAAAGGCCGGCAGGCTCGGCCCGAGGCGTATGTTCTTGATCCCCAGGTGCAGCAGGCTCAGCAGGATGCAGACCGCCTTCTGCTCGTACCAGGAGAGCACTAGGGAGAGGGGAAGGCCGTTGACGTCGGTGTCGAAGGCATCGGCCAGGGCCAGGGCGATCTGCACGGCCGAGTAGGCGTCGTTGCACTGCCCCACGTCGAGCAGACGCGGGATCCCGCCGATGTCGCCGAACTCCAGCTTGTTGAAGCGATACTTGCCGCAGGCCAGCGTGAGGATGACCACATCGTCCGGTGCGGCCTCGGCCAGCTGCGTGTAGTAGTTGCGGCCGCTCTTGGCGCCGTCGCAGCCGCCGATGAGCAGGAAGTGGCGGATGGCGCCCTGCTTGACCGCGTCGATCACCTTGTCGGCCACTCCGAGCACGGCGTTGCGCGCGAATCCGACCATGATGGTCTTGTCAGGGCCGTCCTCAGTGAAGCCGTCGGCCGCGAGGGCCGCCTCGATGACGGGCGAGAAGTCCCGGTCGCTTATGTGGGCCACATCCGGCCAGGCGACCAGGCCGCAGGTGAAGATCCGGCCCTTGTAGGAGTCCTTCGGCTTCTGGATGCAGTTCGTGGTCATGAGGATGGGACCCGGGAAGGCGTCGAACTCTTTGGCCTGGTCCTGCCATGCGCCGCCGTAGTTACCCGCCAGGTGGCCGTACTTCTTGAGCTCTGGATACCCGTGGGCGGGGAGCATCTCACCGTGGGTGTAGACATGGATCCCCTTGCCCTCGGTCTGTTTGAGCAGCTCCTCGAGGTCCTTCAGGTCGTGGCCCGAGATGAGGATCGCCTTTCCCTTGACCGGCTCCACGCGAACGGCCGTCGGAACAGGGTGGCCGTAGGTGCCGGTGTTCGCCGCATCGAGGAGCTCCATGGCCTTGATGTTCACCTCACCGCACTGCAGGCTCATGGAAACCAACTCGTCTACGCTCGGGTCCTCTCTTGCCAGAAAGTCGAGGGCCTTGTGTATGAAGGCATACACGGTGTCATCCTCCTGGCCGAGGATCTGGGCGTGGTCGGCATAGGCGGCTGTTCCCTTCAAGCCATAGGTGAGGAGCTCCTGGAGCCCGGCGATGTCCTCGCCGAATCTCTCCCTGCGACTTTCGATGGAGACCTCTTCGCCCTGCTTTACAAGCCCGTCGAGGTCGCCGGCGGGGATCCAGGCGGCCGGGCCGCCCAGAACCTCGGGTCCGCGACCCGCCTTTGCGCAGGCCGCCTCGTACATGGCCCTGGCCCGGTCGCGCAGCTCGGCCGCCCGGACCAGCTTGCCACGGAGCCGCTCCGGGTCGAAGTTCACGTTGGTCACGGTCGTGAACAGCGCCTCTATCGTGAACACATCGACCTCATGGTCGCTGCCCCCCAATTCACGGGTCCTGTGGGCGTACATGGAAATTCCCTCGGCCGCGTGGACCAGAAGGTCCTGAAGCGCGGCGGTCTGCGGGTCCTTACCGCAGACTCCCCGGACGGTACATCCGGCCCCTTTTGCCGTTTGCTCACACTGATAACAAAACATCTTCAACCTCCTCCTTTCCTTTCGGACAGATAATTTAATAAAGTAGTACCTGTTTACCGTTTTAATACAAATATACCACACCCCTGAATTTTGTCAAGAGGAAATTTGAAGAAATTTAGAAAAAATTCAAGAAAATTCGAAAAGGCTTGATCAATCCAGCTTTTGCAGTGCCCGGTCCTTCACGCCCTTGTAGTTCCAATAGTCGAGGTTGTAGGCCTTTTTCAGCTCGATCCGGTCTCCGTTTGCCTTGGTCCAGCGGACGAGCCGGTGGGGGAAGGCGGACTCGAAGAGAAAGGTGTCCTTCACTCCTGTACCGGATACAGTGACCTCGAAGAGCTCGGGTCGGTCCAGGGCCTCGACCTCCGCCCCTTTTCTCACGGTCACGCGGATCGTGGCCTCTACGGGATCTGGCCGCACGATCTTGTTCGAGATCAAGCTCGGAATCATGCGGATCTTGTAGGTCAGGCCGTGGGCGAGCCTGAACCGGAGGGTCACGGGCAGGGCGTCGTAGAAGACCTCGCCCGCGTAGTCCATTTCGATGGTCTCATCTCCCTGGTCGTCCCAGTAGGAGTGAAAGAGAAAGCTCCCCTTGCCTGCCCGCTGAGTGTAGTCCATGAAGGTGTTGCCGCACCCCTCCTGGCTCCCCATGGTGTACTTCACGACCCGGCCGGTCGTACGGTCGAAAAAGATGGAGGCGGTCTGGAAGTAGTCGTAGATGCCGGTGGGGATCGCCTGGATGGTGTGGAACTTGATCACCTCGAAAGAGTCCTCAGCTGTGGATGTCTTGACGAGTTTCGCTGAATCGAATTGCTCTTTGACCATGATCATCTTCACCTTGGCGGGCCGGGGCTCGACGTACTTGGTCAGGGTGGCCTCGTAGACGCAGAACTCGGCCGTGCCGCTGTCCCACTGGGAGTGCGCGAGATACGGAGGGCCGGCCAGGACCGGTAGGGGGATGGTATAGAGGAGTGCCACTATGAGTATTGTTAAAATAAATAGAATTGAAATTGTTATCCCTTGTTTTTCCATTGGAGATCTCATCTTTATTCCTCTTTATCCTGTCACTCCCTTCGTCGTTCCCGCGAAAGCGGGAACCCCTTCCCCGCCTTCGCGGGGACATGTTTCGCGGGGATGACGTTACCAGATGATTATCAACTGCTCTCTTATTTACCTCATACGTTCTCCAGCTTGAGCACGCCTCGGGGGCAGACGTGGGCGCACATGCCGCACCCTACGCAGGAGGCCCGCGTGAAGTCCCGGCCCATGCGGGCGTAGCTTTTCACGTCGATCCCCATTTCGCAGTAGCGGCTGCAGTTGCCGCACGAGATGCACAGGTCCGGCTGGGCCGCGATGCGGAAGCGGCCGAGCTTCTGTACGAGACCGAGCAGGGCGGCCATGGGGCAGAAGTACCGGCACCAGACCCGCGTGCCCATGATCGGGTAGAGGCGAGGCCCACGCCGACCAGGACGGCCCCGACCCAGAGGCCGTAGTAGTGGCGGAACCGGGAGGCAAAGGCCTGGAGGGCCGGGCGGCCCTCGCCGATGAAGAAGCTCGCCACCACGAAGATGGTGACCAGGATGCTGAGTGCGAGGACCGTGTGGATCGAGACCTTTTCGAACTTCCATGCGCGACTGCTCTTGCTCGTGAGATGGCGGAATGGGTCGCCCGCTGTCTCGGCCAGCCCGCCGCACCCGCACACCCACGAGCAGTAAAATCGTTTGCCGAAGAGGAAGGCGAGCAACGGAAAGAGCACGAGCGATCCGACGACGCAGTAGATGATGAGATAGAGCGGAAAGTGGGCGATGGAGTCGGGGTAGAGGTAGTCGATCTTCAGGGGCCAGAGATAGCTGAAGTAGAATTCGGGCTGCTCGAGGAACTTCATGAGGAGGGGGATGGAGAAGGCGAAGACCACCTGGAAGAAGATCAGGCTAGCCGTGCGGATCACCTGGTAGCGGGAGGTCCGGTGGCGAGCGATGAAGACCGCACCGCCGATGGACACGGCGAGGGTGTAGAGAACGCCGTACAGGAACCACTTGCCCCGGGACTCGCCGAAAACCGCCCGGGCAAAGGGATCGAGGGCGTCCGTGAAGTAGAGGACCACGTAGAAGCCGGTCAGCAGGGCGGCGAGGAGCCATGCCCAGAGGGGTCTTTTTTCCATTCAGTTACCTGTCAAAGAGATACTCGGCCTATATGAATGATTCATCTCGATCATTCCACCATTTGTCATTTCGACCGCCTTCATGTCATTTCGACCGCAGGGAGAAATCTTTTCTTTGCAGATTATACTCCCGGAAAGATTTCTCCCTGCGGTCGAAATGACATGCACCACGCATTCCCTTTTTCTCTGCGCCTCTGCGTCTCTGCGTTAAACCTCGATCTCCTTCATTCCATCGAAGGTCTCCCGGAGCCGGCTCTCCGTGAACTCGGGGTCGAAGGCGGCACGGGCCATGTGCTCTTTCAGGTATCCCAGGTCCCGGCCCTCCTCCACGAACCGGCGCAATATGGACGTGTCCCACCGGGAGCCGAGCATGTTGAACCCCACCACGGCGTGTCCCTCGAAGGAAAGCCTGAAGGTCATCCCCTTCCCGGGGACACGGTAGAAGTAATGGGTCCGGTCGGGAGCCGGCTGGACGTCGCCGGCCGTGATCCACTCGATGTCGAGGAACTTGGCCGCATTGTAGACGATGCCCCTCTCGTAGACCTCCTCCCGGCCCGCCATGTTCCGTCCGGCCCGGGCGCCCTGGGTCCTGGCCGTGTACCAGAGCTGCTCCACCGTGCCTCGTTTACCTTTCGGCCCCACGATCTCCGCGCAGTCTCCGGCCGCCCAGACATCCTCGGCTCGGGTCTTCAGCTTCTCGTCCACCAGGATGCCCCGGTTCGTCTCGATGTAGCTCGCCTCGGCCAGGGCGATGTTGGGCCTCACTCCGATGGTGATGGCCACCAGATCGGCGGGCAGCACCGCTTCTTTGTTCGTGAGGACATCCCGGACCCTCGCTCCATCCCCCCGGATCTCCCGGACCTCCTCGGCGAGCCGCACCTCGACGCCGTGGGCACGGAGCGAGGCCAAGATGACCTCACTCTCCTCCCGGCACACTCCCATGGGCCAGTAGAAGTCCTCCCGGATGAGGAAGGTCGTCGAGATACCGTAGTGAAGTAGAACCTCGACCACCTCGATCCCGATCAGGCCCCCTCCCACGACCACGGCCTTCTTCACATTCGGGATGTTCTCATCGAGCAGGGCCAGGTCCTGGAGGGAGTAGTAGCCGATCACGCCCTTCAGGTCGCTCCCTGGCCAGAAGCCGGGCACGGACTCCGAGCCCGTGGCCAGAAGGAGCCTGTCGTAGTGGAGAGCCTTCCCTCCCTCGATGAGGACCTCCTTTTTCCCTGTGTCGATCCGGATGACGTGCCCCCGCACGAGGTCGAGCCCTTTGGACCGGTAGAATGAGGGCTCGAAGATCTCTGTGTCCTTCACCCGCATCCGCTTCATGGAGATGTACATGAGGGCCGTCCGGGAGTAAGGGTAGTCCGACTCGGCGCTCACCAGAGTAATCTTGACTTCGGGCCGGATGCGCCGGATTGCCAGGCCGGCCTCGAGGCCGGCAACACCATTTCCCACGATGACGACATTCATGGTTTACTCGATCTGTTTGCTTGTACTCTTTTTTTCAATTAGTTACGGACTTTTTCTCTCAGAATTTTAACGCAGAGTCGCAGAGGAATTTGAATAGAACGATTCACACTGGCTCAATTGAGGGTCGTTGCGAGGAGCGATAGCGACGAAGCAATCCACTGTGCTCAGTTTGCCTAGGTGCTCGGGGGATTGCTTCGGCACTTCGTGCCTCGCAACGACCATGACTTTTTCCGTATTTCCCGTTGATTCTTTTCCCTCTGCGCCTCTGCGTCTCTGCGTTAAAAAAATCATTGACGGAAAAAATCGGATTATCTATGCAAGCAAGTTACTCTTCAGCCCCTCGACAACGTATTCGATCTCATCGACCGCGGTATCCCTGCCCAGGCTGAAACGGATGGCCCCCATCCCCACTTCCTCCGGCACACCCATGGCCTTCAGCACGGGCGAGAGCTCCACGGCCCCTTCGTGGCAGGCCGACCCGGTGGAGGCGGCGACCCCTTCCAGCCCCGCGAGGATCTCGGCCCCGATCCGCCCGACGAAGGAGACGTTGAGGGTGTTCGGGAGCCGCTCCACTGGATGGCCGTTCAGCACGACCCGGTCCCCGAAGGCCTCGCACAAGTCCGACCAGAAGCGGTCTCGAAGCTCGCGCACCCGGTCCATCCCGACCCAGGCCCGGGCCGCCTCACAGGCTGCACCCAGACCGACGTTGAGCAGCACATTCTCCGTACCCGCCCGGCGACCCGATTCGTGCCCGGCCCCGTGGACCAGAGGTTCCAGGAGAAGACCCTGACGGATGTAAAGGGCCCCTACCCCTTTGGGCGCGTAGACCTTGTGTCCGGCCAGCGATAGCAGGTCCACACCGAGCTCGGAGACGCCGGCAGGAATCTTGCCGACCGACTGGGCCGCATCGGTGTGAAGGAGGACTCCCCGTTCTCGGGTGATCCGCGAGATCTCCGCTATCGGCTGTATCGTTCCGACCTCGTTGTTGGCGTGCATCACGCTCACCAGGATGGTCCGGCCGGTGATCGCCCTCTGCACGTCGTCCGGGTCGACCCGTCCGGTCCCGTCCACGGGGAGATAGGCCACCTCGGCGCCCAGCCCCTCGAGGAACCGGCACGGCTGCGTGACGGCCGGGTGCTCCACCCGGGTGGTGATGATGTGGTTGCCCCGATCTCGACGGGCGAAGAAAGCCCCCTTGAGGGCGTGGTTATTCGACTCGGACCCGCCGCTCGTGAAGACGACCTCATCGGCCTCGCAGCCGAGCAAGCCCGCCACCTGGACGCGGGCCCTCTCCACGGCTTCCTTTGCGGGCGCCCCGGCCCAGTGGAGGCTCGAGGGATTTCCATAGTGGTCGCCCAGGAGGGGCCTCATGGCCTCGGCCGCCTCCGGGGCGATGGGGGTGCTTGCGTTGTAGTCGAGGTAGATCTTTTTCATTTTTCGGTATCGCCGGCCTCTGGCCGACATGGTGGATGCCGCTGCGACGATGTCGTCCCTCTATGAATCGGCGGGCACGGCCCGCCCTATCTCATTTCGAAACCGGGCTGTAACGATTCAGCTCCCAGCCGTACTTCTCATAGTCGACGTCGTAGTTCCCACTCTCTAAGTAGGGACGGCATTCGGCCGGAAGGTAGTGCATGAGCATGGCCTGCAGACTGCCGTAGGTGTGGACGAAGTCCTTTTTGTACCAGC
Organism: uncultured Thermodesulfobacteriota bacterium; assembly: GCA_964522545.1. Lineage (GTDB taxonomy): Bacteria > Desulfobacterota > DSWW01 > CAZFWM01 > CAZFWM01 > CAZFWM01. The sequence goes on along the minus strand of CAZFWM010000017.1, from coordinate 5,177 downwards.
TGAAGATCTTCGAGAGCTTCAGCTTCAGGACCTTGTCGGACCCTCGCCCTCCCTTCTCGACGATCTCATAGCGGTTGTAGGCCGGGTCGTTGAAAAACCTCCGGCCCGCTTCCTCCAGGGCGGCGTGCACATTCTCGGCGGCATACGGCACAGCGGCCAGGGGCGGGCATCCCAGGGAGGCGCAGTTCAGACCGAAGTGGATCCGAGCCTCCCGAAATTTCTTCAGGAGGAGCTCCTTCTCGATCTGATCCAGGGAATATTTGGTCCCGGCAATATCCCAGACTTTTCTTCCCCAAGGATCTTTGAGATCCCGGATCGACTTCAGGGGATAGTTGTCCAGGATCAGCTTCAAGGTACAGGCATTGTAGACATTGATGAGCAGGGCCTTGCCCTTATCGCCGGCGAGGTCCCCGGGGGCTGCCGAGGCGAGCTCCTTCAGGTAGGCCTCCAGAAGCTCCTTCCCCCCGGAGCGCAGGGCCTGCTCGTAGTCGATCCCTTCCTCATGGACAAAAGAAGCGAGAAACCGGCCGTACTCCGGGCCGGCCGCAGCCCGGGCGGGAAGGAGGAGGAACATCAGGACCGCCGCCGCAACCGGCCAGGCTCTTTGCAGAAACGATTCATGTCGGTCAGCGTACATCTCCGTACAACCTCGCTAAGTAGTGGGGGAGATCCGAGGAAGCAGCACATCCCCTATAGCGCAGCCGCCTCCCTAAGTCCAGATCCTCAGCTATGACTTGCGCGGCCGACAGGTCGGTCGGCCCTCCGGTTCTTCATATCCAGGATAAACGCCCTCTGTGGCATCCGTCGTCTCTGCGTTTTCAAGACACCTCCCCAGAGGAACGGCAGGCCAATCGTTGCGATCAGGCTTCCGATCCCCTTCCAGGTGGCCCCTGCCGCCCCCGCTCCAGAGGCGTTGCAGCAGAGCAGAGGGCCGTTGGGATCGCATGCATCGCCCCTGCCGTCCAGGTTCGCGTCCGCCTGGGATGGATTGGCGTGGGAAGGGCAGTTGTCGATGGGATCGTCGATCCCGTCCTCGTCGCTGTCGGATCCCTCGCCGCCCCGGGCGTCCAGGATGTTGAGATTCCAGTTGTAGTATTTGAAGCAAATGAGGGCGGCCGGATAGGAGGCCAGGAAAGCCCTCTTCTCCGGGTCCCGCACATAGGATGCGATGAAGTCCCGGACCCCCTCGGGCCCGCCGAAGTCATCCTGGTACCAGAGCAATATCGAAGAGAATTCGACAGAACGCCCGTCCACGTCGATCGTCACGTAGACATCGTTGTTGGCAAAATCCTCGGTTGCCTCCTCCAGGATCGCCTCGGCGTTCTCAGCGGTGAGGGCTTGAGGGTACAGGAGTGGACAGCCGATGGAGGCGCAGTTCAACACGAAGTGGACCCGGGGATCCATGCCCAGGGGCCGCAGGATCTCGTGCTCCATGCGGTTCAGGCTCACCTGCCGCCCCCCCACATCGTACAGGGCCAGATCCCAGGTGGCCTCTCCGTTGATATCCATGATGCTCTGCAGGGGGAGGTGATCGACGATGAGCTGCAGGGTGGCCGCGTTGTAGAGATTCACCCAGAAGGCTATTTGATCCTCCGCGAGGGGACCCGTCACCGGGGTGAACGCGTCGAAGGGGGCGCCGGCAAAGGCCTCCACGTAGCTGTCCAGCAGGTCCCGGTCTTCCGCGAGCCCGGAGTAATCGACGAAGGAGCCCTCGTCCAAGAATTCGTCGAGGACCTCCTCGAAGAGGGCCGCATCCGGGGCGTCCCCTCTGGCCGGCCCCTGGGCCTGATCCTTATAGCGCGTACTAGAGCCGCACCCCTGAATTAAAAGGACGGTAATTACGGCTGTAAGTATAACGGGGATATCTTCAAGGCCAAATCCCCGTCGTTCCCGCGAAAGCGGGAACCCACGGGTTTGCTCATTCTTTGGATCCCCGCTTTCGCGGGGATGACGATTTGGGAAAGGAAACAATTTCTTAATCATTCCTATTCCACCGGCAGGCTCGGATCGGCCGCCCACTCCCAAAAAGACCCATCGTAATTTCGCACGTGAGGATACCCGAGGAGCTTCAGAACGAAGAAGAGGTGGCCCGACCGGACCCCCCCTGTGCAGTATGCGGCCACCTCCAGGTCCGGACTCACACCGAGGGCACCGAGCATCCAATCAAGCTCGGCGGCGGCCTTCATCCTGCCGTCAGGCCCGAGGGTATCCATCCAGTGGAGGTTGACGGCCCCCGGGATGTGACCGCCCCTGGCCTCCCCGTACAGGACCGTGCCGCCATACTCCTCGGCCGAGCGGGAGTCGACGATCACGACTCCGGGGTCGTCGAGGCCCGCCACCATCCAGTCCTTGTCGGCCAGGATCTCCGGACGCAGATCGATCCGGTAGAAGGTAGGCGACCTCGAGGACACCTCTGCGGTCGTCCTCCTCCCCTCGCGGACCCACTGGTTCCAGCCCCCGTTCAGGACCCGGACCCTCTCGTGGCCCAGGTAGGAGAACATCCAGAAGAAGCGCCCGTCCTCGCCCCAGCCGGTCTGCTGGTCATTGTAGACTACGATCTCGTGGTCCCTCGATATTCCGCGCAGGCCCAGTCCGAGCTCGATCCACCCCACGGGCAGGAGCTGCCAGTAATCCGGTCCCTGCAGGTAGGTGAAGTGATTCCACTCCACGTTGACGGCGCCCGGGATGTGAGCCTGTCCGTATTTGCCGGCCGGCCGGGAGTCGATGACGGTGAGCCGGGGTTCGCCGAGCCTTTGCTCGAGATCCACGGCGGAGATGAGCAGATGAGAGTTGACATACCCGCCGGTGGACGGGGTCGAATCCCCTTTGAACTCGGTCGAGGAGCCGCATCCGGCCTGGTACGCTGTGAGCGAGATGATAGCCAGGACAAGCATTACCTTTCTTGTGGACGTACGCAGGCTCATGTTGCTTCTTCTTAAATTTGGGCAAATTCCATAGGGCGGCCCATGGCCGCCGCAATCAGTCTATTCTGGAAGAATCGGCGGGCACGGCCCGCCCTATAAGTAGAGCTCCCGGGCCATCTCCCTCCCGGCCCCGGTCTTGAATATCTTCTCGATCCTCTCCGCGAGCCGGTCCCGATCGACCCCCGGAAATTCGTCGGGCATGTTCACCAGCCAGTCCGAGTCCCAGATGACCCTGAACTCGGACGTGTCGATGTCGCGTGCGCTGTGGTGGCTCCCCACGATCCGGCACACGTGATCGATCGTGTCGCCGTCCAGCCCCAGCTCTTTCATGATGCGCTTCGCAATGGGCGGCCCCTCCATCTCCTGGTACGTCGGCGCCGAAGAGCCGTGTACTCTCTCGGCCTCTTTTATGCCGATGTCGTGGAGCAGGGCCGCGGCCAGCACGACGCGGGGATTGGCGTCCTCCTTGCGCAGAATCCCGCGGGCCCGGTCGAGCACCGCGAGGGCGTGGGTGATGCGCTTCCGATCCGGGCCGAACTCCGTTTTCACGGCCTCTACCAGCCTGTCCACAAGCGTCACCTCTTCCGACGCCCCGCCCGATGCCTCGTCGGCCATCTCCTTGGGATCGTAGCCGAGGCACTCCAAGGCGTGCTCGCACCACTGGGCGCACCCGAAGCTGAGTCTGGGGTTCTGGACGCGGGTCCCGCATCCCGGACAGCGGCGGCGAGCCTCGTCCTTGAAGAACTCGATGGCGTGGCCGCACTGGCTGCATGGGATATCGAAGATATCCTCGGGTTGCCAGAAGCGGGTATCCTGGCCGGGGCAGATCGTCTTAGCCATGAGGGCAGCTCCCCTCCGAACGGGCGCCGACCGGTGCAGAGGCCGACTGTGCCATTTTACCGGAAAAGACCTCTTCCTGTCTCAGGATCTCCCCGTTCCGGCCGATCATGATCTGGTAGAGCGGCAGATCCACCCCGCTCCTCTGGATGGCCTCCTCCGCGGCGTAGAGGAACCCGTGACAGCAGGGGACCTCCATGAACACTGTGGTGAGCGACCGGGGCCGGGCGCCCTGCAGGATGTCGGCCAGGCGCTGGATGTGGGCCTCCAGGTCGTCCAGCTTGGGACAGCCGATGGCCACGGCGCTCCCTTTCAGGAACTTGCGGTGCAGGTCCGGCACTGTCACGGCCACGCAGTCCGCCATGAGCATCAGGTCGGCCCCCTTTAGAAACGGGGCGGCCGGGCCCAGGAGCTGGAGCTTGATCGGCCAGTGGCCGAGCTCGGAGCGGATCTCGCCGGCCGGCTCCCCGCCCCCGGCCTGCCCCTTCGGCTCCAGGGACATTACCTGGGAGGAGGGACAGCCGCACGGGAGGGCGCCCTCGACCGCTTCCGGCCTTGCGGGCTCGTGACCTCCCGACGGCACGGCGCCGGCCCGGAGCCTCTCCTCCACGGCGGCCTCGTCGAATTCATCGGCCTCCCGCTCCACGATCTTCAGGGCATCTTCAGGGCAATCCCCGATACAGGCCCCCAGTCCGTCGCAGAACAGATCCCCCACGAGCTTTGCCTTTCCGTCCACCAGCGCCAGGGCCCCCTCGGCACAGGATAGAATGCACTGGCCGCAACCATTGCATTTCTCTTCATCGATCTCGATTATCTTTCTCTTCGCACTCATCTCTCCTCCTTCCCGACCTGTACACGTCGGTCAGATCGGCAATTCTGGTTCCGGACAGATAGTCCCATATTTCTTTATTCATCTTCTTGATGAGGTCCCCGAATATGCAAGTCTTACCGCTGCAGATCGGAGTTCCCAGAACACAGCTCTTCAAAACCAGAGGTCCTTCGATCGCCTCGTAGACATCGAGCAGGGTGATCTCCGCCGAATCCGTCCCGAGGACGAATCCCCCCCTCGGCCCCCGGACCGACCTCACGAGCCCGGCCTTCGAGAGGCGCTGCAGGACCTTGGACATGTGCGCCTCGGAACCCTTGAGCAGGGCGGCGATCTCCCGGGTCGATAGTCTTTTCTCCGGGTCTGTGGCCATGAGGACCATCGCATGCAGCGCCATGGAGGCAGCCTCTGATATTTTCAGCAAATTCGACATGTTGGACTGAACCTGATCCTTTTTATGAATTCTAGTACCAATATACCAATTAATGGGCCGCCTGTCAAGTGGGAAATGCTCTTTTGTGGAAAAAAAGAGATAACTATTAAAGTTGTTCGTGTTTTGACTTCAGGAATCGCTGTGGACCTATCGCCCT
>CAZFWM010000016.1:37122-41399 GCA_964522545.1 uncultured Thermodesulfobacteriota bacterium | reverse complement strand
TGAAAAAGATACACTTCTGAATGACGCAGCTTAAGAAAACTTCTGACTGTCGAGGGGATAAAAGGAGCGCTCCTATGACCAAAGCAATCCGGTTCACTCTCGCCTTCGCCGTCATCACTCTGGGCGTCCTCGGATGCGAGCCGACCCGCTATTATCTGCATGATGACCAGGGACGGGAGCTGGTGCTCCATGGCCTGAACGTCAGCAATGCGGCCAAAGGGGACCCCCTGGGCGTCGGCTGGCACGTCGAAGGCGATTACGAGCGGATGCTTGCCTGGGGCTTCAACGCGGTTCGGCTCCTGATCTTCTGGTCCTGCATCGAGCCCGAGGAGGGCGTGTTCGACAGCAACTACCTGGACCGCGTGGAGGAGAGGGTCGGCTGGGCTGCGAATCACGGCCTCTATGTGATCCTCGACATGCACCAGGACGTCTACGGAAAGAAATTCGGAAGTGACGGCGCTCCGATCTGGGCCACCCGGGACGACGGGCTGCCCTTCGAGTCCGCCTCGCCGTGGTGGCTCAGCTACCTGCAGCCGGCCGTCCGTGCCGCCTTCAACCACCTCTGGTGCGATGCCGACCTGCAGCAACACTACTTCGATACGTGGACCCTGGTGGCCGATCGATTCGGCTCCAATCCGACCGTCATCGGATACGACCTGATGAACGAGCCTTTCTTCGGCGACACCGGCCCACTCACTTTCGAGAAGAATAAGCTCCTGCCATTCTATCAGGGAACCCGGGACGCCATTCGCTCGGTCGACCCGGATGCCGTGATCTATTTCGAGCCGATGATCATCACCAGCTCAGGCATCCCTTCGTTCATGCCCCCCATCCAGGATCCCGACACCGTCTATTTCCCGCACTTCTACCAATTCCAGGTTCACGAGGGATACCCCTACGACGGGAACGACTGGCTGATACGCACGGCACAGCGCATTCGGTCGAAGGAGGCCGCGAGGCACGGCGTGCCCTGGCTCCTGGGTGAATTCGGCGCGGCCGACACCACCGAAGGGTTCGAACCGTACCTGAACGATCTCATGGCGGCCCTCGACGAGAGCGCCTCTGGATGGACCTACTGGTCCTACGACAAGGGCGGGGGCTTCAGCATCCTCGATTCCTGCGGGCGGGAAAAGGCCAACCTTCTCCCCCTGATCCGAACGTACCCGCAGAAAGTGGCCGGCGAAATCGTCTCCTATTCATATGATCCCGACTCGAGGGAATTCGAGCTGACATTCAGGAACAAGACGTGCGCGGCCGGGCCCACGGAGATCTTTGTGCCGAGCGAGCGGGTTTATGACGGGAGCTTCCTGGTCACCAGCACGGACCCGGAGGGAACCTGGTCCTACACATTCGATCCGGACCGCGAGGTAATCGCTCTGGACGCAAACCCGGGCAGCTCCACCCACACCGTTCGCATCGTGCCCGGACCGTGAAAGCGGTCGAAAAAAAGAACGTATCGCCATTCAGGTGAACTTTTTCACTCTAACTTTTCAAACGTTACGTTATATAGATTCACCACAGAGGACACAGAGGTCACAGAGAGAGAATGAAGGCAATCAAGCTCATCCTTTCTCTGTGACCTCTGTGTCTCTGTGGTTGAAAAATTCTTTTTTAAGCTCCACGGATTTCCTATGCGCCAAGTCACTCCAGGTGCAAAGCAATCCAGTCCGTGAGGAAACGAGTCAGCCTGTCTTCATATCCGAACCAGAAATGATCCACCCCCGGCTCGAAGACCACCTCCGCAGGGGGGCTCATTCGTGACGCCGCCTGGCGAAGCCGGTTCGGGTCGCCGAAATCGTCCATCTCCCCGGCAATGAACACCGCCTCCCGGATGCCCTCGATGGTGGAGATGAAGTCGAACTCGAACATGGAGACCGGGGGACTCACCCCGACGGCAATCTCTGCAACGGGACTCTGGGTGAGGGCCATGAAACCCGCGTAGGCCCCGAAGGAATACCCGGCCATTACCAGAGGTAGGTCCCCGGGCATCTCTTTTCTCATCGCCTCAAAGGCGGCCAGCACGTCCGACGGCTCCTCGACTCCCCCGCTCTGGCTCCCCCCACTCCTCCCGGTGCCCCGAAAATTGAAACGCAGCGTGGCCCAGCCCTGCTCCAGAAAGGCATCCCGCACGACCAGGACCACATTGTTGTCCATTGTGCCGCCGAAGCCCGGGTGGGGGTGGCAAATCACGACCCCGCCCCGGGGAGGGCCGGCGGGCGGCCGTGCCAGCGCACCTTCCAGACGCAGAGGACCGCAGGGGAACTCCAGATATGTTTCATGTTCGACGGACATGGAGCCTCACCTTGAACTTGTGTAAATTCTTACTTTGTACTTCGGAACAACATGCCGACAAAGAACAAAAATTAACTCAACTATAAAAAGTTATATTCACCACAGAGGACACAGAGAGCACAGAGAAAGAAAGAGTATAATTTTTATTCTATTGACAATCTTGCTTTTTATTCTCTGTGACCTCTGTGTCCTCTGTGGTTGTATTTTTTTCTAAAGAGAAAACGCGAGGATGAAGATAATTCTGAGAATCAGTCCCGATCCTCGATCGCGACAGCCCTCCCCTTGCTCCTCGCGGCTTCCAGGGTATCGAATTTCCTCTTGAAGGCCCCCATGATTCTGACCGAGTCCTCGATCTCGCCGGCGAGATCCAGCCTCCAACGCCTTCCCTGCCGGACGAACCTGAGCTCTGCTTCCAGGCCGTTCGAGTAGACGATCCGCAGAGTCGCCCTGCTTCCATTCACCGACTCCGAGATCACCCGGGGATCGGCGTCGCGCAGGATCGCCAGAAAGGCCTCTGACGCGTCGACGGGCAGGACTGTGGGCCCCAGCGCCGATACGAGCTTCCCGTATTCCTTGAGCAGCTTCCTCGACTCGCGGGTGTAGATCGACCTTGCGGCCGAGGCATCCCCCGAGCTCGCCGTCTCTTTGAGAGAGAGAAAGGCATTGACCGGGCTCGAGAGGTCCGGCTTTGAAAGGCTCTTTTCACGGGCCCCCTCCCCTTTCCGCTGAGTCGCCTCTGTCCCGACTATCCGGCCTTTCCCGACCTCCCTCGAGGCCCTGACCTCCATTTCATGGGCCCAGAGGATCTCCTGGAGCCCCTCGGCCTCGTCCGGGTCCGTGAAGTCGAGCCCCTTCGAGGCCTTTGCACAGGTAATCCCCGGGATCGACATCTCCTGCGGGTGCTCTCTGGGCAGGACCTGGAAGGGCTCGAGATCGGGCTCGGTCGTGAAGAGGTCCCACATTGGGTGGGCGCACTCGTCGAAGATCGTCATCGGCTCCATCCCGAGTATCCGCTCCACCGTGGAGTGGAGGTGGGCCTCGCTGTAGTGCACCGGCGACACATACCGACGATTCACCCAGGGCGACGCCACGAGGAGGATCGACCTGTGGGCATCCACGTGGTCCCGGCCCCCCTGGGGATCGTCCTCGATCACGAAGACGACCGACTCCTCCCAGTACGGACTGTGGGAGAGCCAGTCTATGAGGCGGCCCGTGGCATAGTCGTTATCCGCGATCATCGATCTCGGCGTCGGGAAGGGGAAAACACAGCCCATAGTGTGGTCGTTGGGAAAGAGCATGAAGATGAGGCTTGGAAAAATCCCCGACTCCCACTCGGCGATCCGCTCCTCGATCTTCGCGGCATCGTGGGAGAGCGGATAGTAGAAGGGGGGATCGATCAGGCTTGAGTGCATGTACTCGGGGTCGAAGATCAGGAGCCCCGGTCCCATGCCCACGGCCTCGCCGTAGTCGCGAAAGCTCACTCCGTGCCGCAGGGCGTTCTGGAAGATGAAGCCCATCTTCGGCCAGGCCACGGGGTTGATGAACACGTCGTACTCCATGGGCCGGAGTCTCTTGTTGGCCTTCCAGAGCTTTTCCACGTAGGTGTTCACCGTCGAGGATGTGACGAGCATGTGGCCCTGAATCGAGGCCTCCGCGTTCGAGTAGTAATTGTCCCCGCTGGCGAAGCGCTCCACCAAGGCCCGGAAGTTCGGGGTGGTCTCGTCGCAGTAGGCGCAGTTCTCGGGCTCGCCGTCGCCGCCGGGCCAGTCGCCGAGCAGGGCGTCGTAGGTCTTGTTCTCGCGCACCACGATCAGAACGTGCTTGATCGGTGTGGGGCCGCCCGACTCGAGGGGGACCGGATTGTCGAAGGCCGTCTCATCGACATCGAAGAGGCGGCACGGGAGGGAGTTGTTCTCCTCGACCCCTTCGGCAAGGGCTAGGAGCTCCGAGTCCGTGGGGACCGGGGCGATCTGTACGGTGCTCGT